>CAYTQG010000025.1:0-27417 GCA_964439965.1 uncultured Proteiniphilum sp. | reverse complement strand
GCGAAGGGTGTTTTGTGACTGGTGGTGAGCTTCGCAAAGATTGCGAAAGGTTGGATTAAAGTAAAAAATTAACATCCTCAAAGTATGTAATTGTTTTCCGCATTGTGCACATCAGTATCAAAAAATAGTTCAGATTATTAATTCACATTATTTTTGTACTTTTGCACCCATGGATAAAAAGATTTTTAGTCTCGCCATACCCAATATCATCACCAATATAACGGTTCCACTATTAGGAATGATAGATATAGCCATTGCGGGCAGGTTGGGCTCGGCCACCTATATCGGTGCCATAGCTTTAGGTGCCAATATATTTAATATGGTTTATTGGAACTTTGGATTCATCAGGATGAGTTCGAGTGGATTTGTGGCTCAGGCATATGGGTCACGAGATTTTGCAGAAGCAATGAATGTGCTAATCCGCTCGCTTATAGTGGGTGTGGGCATTGGCTTAATTATATTGTTGCTACAATATCCCATCGGCAAATTTGCTATAAGTCTAATAGAGTCTGGAGCAGAAAGCAGACATCATGTCGAAACATATTTCAGAATTGCTGTTTGGGCGGCACCCGCTGTATTGGGCACATATGCTTTTAAAGGATTTTTTATAGGTATGCAAAATGCTCAAACACCTATGATTATTGCTATTGTAAATAACATTTTGAATATAGTGCTGAGCTTTATGTTTGTCTTTGGGTTTGGGATGAAGGTAGAGGGTATAGCCTTGGGCACAATGCTATCGCAGGTTATCACATTTGTGATATGCATAGTGATGTGGAAAAAACTTTATGGACGATTGACCAAATATACAAATCGAAGCACGGTTTTTGACAAAGAGGCAATAAAGAAATTCTTTAAGGTGAATGGCGATGTTTTTGTAAGAACATTTTTGCTAACACTGGTAACTACTTTTTTCACATTCGTGTCGGCCAAAATGGGCGATATGATTCTTGCAGCCAATGCCCTATTGATGCAGTTTTTTATGCTATTCTCTTATTTTATGGATGGCTTTGCTTATGCAGGCGAGGCATTGACTGGCAGATATATTGGAGCACAAAATCATTTTTTATTAAAAAGCATGCTAAGGAGGCTATTCTTTTGGGGCTTTATTGTGAGTGCTGTGTCGGCAGTGGTGTATATCTTTTTCCCAAGCCAAATATTGCATATCCTCACCAATGATTTGGAGGTGATAAACACTACTAAAACGTTTATTACCTGGACGGTGCTAATTCCCATCACTGGATTTGCAGCATTTTTGTGGGATGGTATCTTTATTGGTGCTACTGCCTCAAAAGAGATGCGAAATGCTATGATATTTTCATCTATCACCTTTTTTGCTTCTTATTATATTGCTACTCCCATTTTGGGGAATAATGGACTGTGGCTATCGTTTATTCTTTATCTGGCTGTAAGGGGTATCACACAAACAGTATGGGCAAAAAAGGCTCTGTATAAATAACAGATTAATATTTTTACAAGTTAATTATTGATTTCTTATTATCTTGCAGTCAATTTTAAAAATAACATCGTAGAAAACTTACTTAATGAATCAATCGACTATCAACAATAGTGATATAAAGTATATAGTATTTGATTTTGATGGCACTCTGGCTAATACGCTTGAGGCTATACTGGAAATTGCTGAGCAGGAGATAGGGCCTATATCCGACGAGGATTTTAGGGTGATGCGAAGCGAAGGAGTGAAAGGGGTTATCAAAAGATATAATATAAAAACATGGGAGCTACCTAAGGTTATAGCTCGCTTTTCATCGAAGCTAAAGAAGCGCAGCGATGTGAATCTTTATCCCGAAGTTGCGGATATGATAGATACTCTGGGCAAAAGTTTTAAGCTTGGGATACTATCTAGCAACTCTGAAGATAATATAAGGCTGGTGCTGGATAGGAGTGGAATTGCCGACAAGTTTGAGTTTATATATTCGCAGAGCTCGCTATTTGGCAAAGATAAGGTGATGAAAAAGATGTGCAAGAAACATCAAATTGATACATCTCAAATAATATATGTGGGTGATGAGGATAGAGATATTATTGCTTGCAAAAAGGTGGGCATAAAGTGCATTGCCGTTACCTATGGATTTAATGATAAGGATAGACTTACAAAAACAGAACCCAACTATATGGTGGATACTCCAATGGAGGTTGCTAATACAATTTTATCACTCCAATAAAAGGCTTATTGATATGAAAAGAGTTTACAATGTTATCGTTTTTATGCTTTTGGCTATGATTTTTGGTACAACTGCTAGTGCTCAAGATTGGGCAAACTTGAATAGATTTAAAGAGGAAAACCTGCAACTGCCCACATCAAGGGTGTGTGATGACAGGGTGGTATTTATTGGAAACTCTATCACACAACAATGGATAGAGACTGTTCCGGAATACTTTGAGGGGCGTAATTATATAAATAGAGGAATTGGCGGACAGACTACGCCACAGATGCTTATTAGATTTCGACAAGATGTGGTGAAGCTTCGCCCTAAAGTGGTAGTGATACTTGCTGGAACCAATGATATAGCGGGCAACACTGGTCCCTCTTCTCTTGAAATGATTGAGGATAATATCCATTCGATGGTTGAAGTGGCCCATGCCAACGGCATCGAAGTGGTTTTATGCTCTGTTACTCCCGCTTACGAGTATTCGTGGAGGAGAGAGGTGAAGGATGTACCCGAAAAGATTATGGAGCTTAACAGTAGATTAAAAAAATATGCCAGCATCAGCGGCTCGGTATATTGCGATTATTTTACTGCCCTTGCCGACGAACGAAATGGCCTGCCCAGCTCACTATCCGGAGATGGTGTACATCTAAACAGTGATGGATATGCAATAATGGCGCCTCTTGCCGATAGGGCTATAGCACAAGCATTAACCATATGGAACATGAAAAACAACAACGCCAGATAGTCATAAATTAATCAACTATGTGGCACAATCGATAATAGGTGCTATCATTTATCTCCCAATTGGGCTATACTTGGCTCCCTATTGCGGATTTGCAATTAGTTTGCTGATTGGTATAGTGGTGCTAATTGCACAAATACATCTATGCAAATGGTGGCTGAGCAAGCATAAAAGGGGACCATTAGAACAGCTATGGCATAAGTGGACATGGATAGGTACTGACAGATAGATAAATAACAGATTATACATATTATATAATAGATGAAAATATTAGCAGACGCACACATTCCATATCTTGAGGATGTGGCACATCAATTTGGTGAGGTGGAGTTTCTTCCTGGCAATGAGTTTACCAAAGAAGCTATTAGCAACAAAGATGCGCTTATTGTGCGCACAGTAACTCACTTTGGTGAGGAGATTTTGAAGGGTACCAAAGTAAAGCTTATTTGCTCGGCTACGATTGGCTACGACCATATTGATACTGAATATTGCGATGCTAACAATGTGGCTTGGCGTACTGCTCCAGGTTGCAATGCCGCATCGGTAGAACAGTACGTAACATCATCAATTCTTTATCTGGCGGATAAGTATAAGTTTGATATTGCACACAAAACTATAGGTATAGTGGGTGTGGGCAACGTGGGAACAAAAGTGGCCAATGCTTGCCGCAAACTTGGCATGAGGGTGCTACTCAATGATCCACCACGTGCCATTAATGAGCCGCACAACAAATCATTATTTGTAGATATTGATACCATAAAGCGGGAGGCTGATATTATCACTTTCCATACTCCGCTTACTAAGCAGGGTAACCATAAAACATATCACTTAGCCAACGATGAGTTCTTCAACTCGCTGGGTAAAGTTCCTTTTATTATAAATTCCAGTCGTGGTAGTGTGGTAAGCACCGAGGCTATTAAGGCTGCTATAAGCAGTGAATTAATAGAGGGAGCAATAATAGACTGCTGGGAAAACGAACCCAATATTGATAACGAATTGCTCAACATGGTTGAGATTGCCACACCTCACATTGCTGGTTATTCTGCCGATGGCAAATGGACAGCAACTAAGATGTCGCTTGAAAACATTAATCAGTTTTTCGAATTAGGAATAGACCCAATAAAATTGATGGAGATGCCTAAGCCCAATAATCCTATTATTGATTTGAAGGATATTCCAAAGGAGGGGCAATTAGCATATGCCGTATGGAAAACCTATTCGCCCATGGAGGAGTCGGCAAAACTAAAAGCCAACCCCGAAAAGTTTACTTGGTACAGAGCCAATTATCCCCTACGAAGGGAGTATCATGCCTACACAGTGATAAATGCCAATAGCGATGTGATGCAGATACTAAAAGAGTTAGGATTTGGCAGTTAATTCTATTTCTTTGCAAAACTCATTATTCACAACCTGCTGCCTATGATTGGTACCCCAATTCTCCATAGCCTCAAGCACATCGTTTAGTGTTTCGCAATATGGAGTAAGGCCATATTCTACAGTAATCGGTTTCGTATCGCTAACCATACGCCTCACCAACCCATTCATTTGTAGCTCGGTTAGCTCTTTCGATAATATTCGTGGCGTGATGCCAGCCTCTTTGCTCAGTTGATTGAAGCGAAGAGGTCCCTCGCGCAATATAGATATCAATATCAGTTTCCACTTTCCACCTACCACATCCAGCGTATCTCTAATAGCCATTTCAGCTTTTCTACATTTCTCCGTTTTATACATACTATTGTTTTTGTAACTACTATTCTTTTAATATTAGACCACAAATATAATTATTTTTCACGATATTTGTACATGAAAACATTTTCATTTGTATAGACATTAATCACAGAAAATAATTTTACTATGTCATATAATCCAGCATTAAAACCCGATGATATACCTCACCTATTTGCCCAAGCGTGGAACGATTACAATCCTGATGGTATTGCAAACCTATTTTTAGAAGATGCAGACTTTGTGAATGTAACTGGCAAGTGGTGGGACAATAAGACAGATATTTGGAAAGTTCACGACTTCGGGTTGAGAGTTATTTTTCAGAACTCACACTTAGATGTATTGAAAACTAAAACCAAAATGCTTGCCGATAATATAGCGGTGGTGCACTGTAGGATAAGAGTGGTGGGACAAACAAAAAACAATACTGAAAAGGAAGTTGGCAATCGCGAAACGATGTTTCTGTTTGTTGCCCAAAAGCAAGACAACAATCAATGGCTTTGCGTGTCTGCTCAAAATACAGATATCGTTTTTGGTATGCAAACTAATATCAGAGACGAAAGTGGCGAGCTAAAATCGGTAAGTTATAAAGAGAAATCGGTGCGTGTGACCAGAGACTTAAACGAGGAGGAATAAATTATGGAAGATAACATGATGAAAAAGTTTCGAATAGATCCATCAAAAGGTATGGAGTTCGGAATATATACATTGGGCGATCATATGCCCAATCCATTAAAAAAGGAGCGTATATCTGCTCATCAGCGCATAAAAGAGATAATAGAGCTGGCCAAACTGGCCGAGCAGGCTGGTATTGACTTCTTTAGTGTTGGCGAAAGCCATCAGGAGTTTTTCACCACACAGGCACACTCGGTGGTGTTAGCAGCAATTGCACAAGCCACCAAAACCATTAAGCTTGGTAGCTCATCCACAATCATAAGCACACTCGATCCGGTGAGGGTGTATGAGGATTTTGCTACTCTCGATCTTATATCCGATGGGAGGATTGAGCTTGTGGCTGGCCGTGCATCAAGGGTGGGAAACTTTGAGTTGCTTGGCTACAACCTCAACAAGTATGAAGAGATTTTTGAAGAGAAGTTGGAGCTACTGCGCCTAATAAATGACAATGAAATAGTAACTTGGCATGGCGAGTTTAGAGAGTCGCTAAAAGATGCGGAGATACTACCACGACCCAAAGATGGATATATACCAATATGGAGGGCAGTGGGCGGACCACCAGCAAGTGCCGTGAAGGCGGGCTACACGGGCATCCCCATGATGCTTGCAATATTGGGCGGACCAGTTGACTACTTCAAAAACACAATTGATATATATCGCGAATCGCTTGAATTTGCCAACTACATACCCGAAGAGTTTCCGATTACTACCGCCGGATTATTCTATGTGGCTGATACATTGCAACAGGCTCAGAAGGAGATGTATCCTTTCTTAAGTGCTGGCATGAAGCTTAGTAACGGTAAGGAATATCCAAAATGGCAATTTGCAAGAGGTGCCGAACGCACTGATGTACTGAACATTGGATCGCCAGAAAGTGTTGTAGATAAATTATTATACCAACACGAGATGTTCAATAACCAAAGATACATTGGCCAGATGGATTTTGGTGGTATTCCTTTCGATAAATTAATGAAGAATATTGAACTGATAGGAGAAAAAGTGTTGCCTGAGGTAAGAAAGTACACTACAAAAACAAAAGAAACTGAGAAATGAAAATAGTAGGATTAGTAGGCACCACCATTGGGTGGAGCACCAGAACAGCAATGAACAATATCAAAACAATATTGGAAAGAAAATATGAAGGCAAGGAGGTTGATATCCTTGATCTTGCCGATTATAATGTTGAATTTAGCGATGGCCGCAACTATCTCGACTATACTGGCGATACGGGCAAGGTGGTTCGTACAATAATGGGGGCCGATGTAGTAATCATAGCCACTCCCGTGTTTCAGGCATCTATCCCTGGCACACTAAAAAACTTATTCGACCTACTTCCCATGGATGCTTTTGCAGATAAAACAGTAGGCATCATGGCAGTGGCAGGATCGCCCAAGCACTACTTAGTGGTGGAGCAACAACTAAAACCAATCCTTAGCTTTATGAAGGCTCAGATGGTAACATCATACGTATTTGCTGAATCTAAAGATATAGTAAAGGGTGAGATTATGAATCAGGACGTGCTATTTAGAATAGACCACCTGGTGGACAACATCATCCATACGCACGAGGCATTTAGCCACGTGAAACTCCTTCAAGATCAAATGTATGACTTTTGATATCTAAGGGACATTAGGGAATAAAGAACAAACTTGCTCCTAATATACTTATAACCGCGCCAATTACTTGGCGTGGTTTTATTTTTTCGTTAAACATTATAGCCGAAGGCACAATAATCATTATAGGCACCAATCCCATCAGCATTGAGGCAATACCCGTTTGGGTATGTTGTATAGCAAATAGTGATAGAGACACACCCGCTACTGGTCCTGCAAATGTGCCAATAGATATAGCTTTCATTCCTTCCATATCTCGAATGCCTTTAAACACCCTACTCCATCTACCCAACACAGTAATAAATACCGCAAAGCTTATAAATCCGAATATTGCTCTAATTTGGGTAGCTGCAATAGGATCGTAGTCGCCCATCCCCTTTTTGCTTAATATCAAGCCAACTGCCTGGCCCATTGCACCACCAAAAGCCAACAGAAACCCCTTGAGTGGTATGTTTAGCTTCATATTCTTGTTGGAAATAGCTATCATAATTCCCGAAATGCTTATCAGAATAGCCACAATACTTAACATTGATAGAATCTCGGCAAGGAAAAACCAACCAATCACTGCCGTTATCATTGGGTGCAAACTCATTATCAGTGTGGAGGTTCGCGACCCTATTACCGAATAGGAGTGGAACAACATTAAATCGCCTAAGAAGAAACCAACGAAACCAGACAAACTAAGCCAAAACCAATTCTCAGATGTGGCATCAGTTGGGAAAAACATGCCACGCGTTATCATTGTCATAATGCCAAGCATAAATATCGACAGAAATATTCTGATGATATTTACCGACAAAGAGCCAATTCTTCTACCTGCCTTATCAAAGTATAAGGCACTAAAGGTCCAAAAAAATGATACTGATAGGGCAGCAAGCTCGCCAGCATGAGATTGTAAATAGCTTAACATAAAGTAATTATGATTTATGATTGCACCAAACGCCAAACGCCAAACGCCAACAGCCAACTAAAACGGATATCCTATTGCAAAGTGGAAAGCAAAGTCTCTGCCAAAATTGGGCTTCACAAGCGACCACCTATCACTTGGCGGCAGTGCAGGGTTGTACGCTTTCATCCCCATATCCACACGCAACAATAGGAAGTCCAAATCGACCCTTAAGCCAGCACCGTAAGCAGCAGCAAGCTCTTTGTAGAAAGTAGAGAACTGAAAATATCCCCCAGGTTGCGATTGATAATCTTTAATAGTCCATATGTTTCCGGCATCAATAAAGGTAGCCAACTCAAACATCTTAGTCATCTTGTGACGATACTCAATACTAAAATCAAGCTTTATATCGCCCGTTTTATTGGCAAAGTCGTAGCCCGCCTCTTCATTGTTGTACGTGCCAGGACCAAGCGAGCGGGTGCTCCATCCCCTCACACTATTGGCACCACCGCCATAGTATCTCTTCTCGAAGGGTAGTGCCAACGAATTGCCGTAGGGCAAAGCCACACCTATCGAAATATGTCCCGCCAGTGTGTTTTCATCATCAATTCGATAAGTAGGAGCAAAATCTATATCACCTTTCACATATTCAGCATATGGCAATCCCATAAGGGTATATCGTCCCGATTCGTTTTGGCGTGCTCCACCCAATGAGGCAATCAGCCTTGGCAAATAACCAGCCACTTCGATACCCGCTCTGATACGAAACGGAACACGCGGCGGCATTCTACCAAATGAAACATTTGAATATGTGGCTGTGTAGGCAGTGCGTGCAATCAACTGCTCTTCGTAACTTGCCTTGAGGATAGGATTGATACTATCATTCATATAAGCATCAGCAAAGCGCTGACTCATCCACGGCATTCGCACGTATGTTATATCCAAAGGATCTACCACATTGGTCAACTGCCAATTCATACGCGACCACTGAAAGCGCGACGAAAGGTTGAAGAATTGTCGCAAATACTCGCTACGCTTTTGGAAGTTGATACCCACCGAGAACTCAGTAGAAGCCGATGGTTGATCTCTCAATCCCTTCATCATCCACGGTAATAGCAACTGCGGAATATTTAAAAATGCCTCAGCACCATACTCATAATAACCCTTATCAGCCAGATTGGTACTATCCGAAATGGTAACAAACTCATAAGCCGCATTCACCTTCAAGCGAAGTGTTTCTCCCCCCTTAAGTATATTCTTATGCTCGTAAGTGGCATCCGATGCAATACCCAAATCGCCAGCCGAGTTAGTACCATCGACACCAAACTGCAAGAAATGCAGATTACCAGGATATATTGAAATATTAGCATCGATATAATTAGAATCATTTACAGACACTGCATTGGTGGTTATATTTGTTTGACTTACCGAACCTAGTCTGTTAAGCGAAGAGTAGGTACGCTCTAGCAATCTATCAGAATAAACTCTACCAGGCCTCACAAAAGTGTTGTAATAAATAGCCTTTGGCAACAGAAACTTATTCTTCTCCGACACCACTTTGATATCTCGGTAATCAACTGTGTCTAATAAATAATGGCGAGTACTATCCCTAAGAATTGCAGGATCAACACCATTATTAACCACAATATCTCTAAAGTGATAAAGTGAATGCCTTGCCGAGTCGGAAGGGTTATTTATCCCAAGCGTCAAATCCACCTGATTATTTCCAACCGTGGTATCGGCCAAGAAATAGATATTCTCTTTAAGGAAATTGTAGTAGCCACTATTCCTTAGAGTATTCACAATACTCACACGCCCATTCTCCAGCACCTCAAGGTCGAATATATCACCCTCCTTAATAACATCTATACTACGACGCGCGTCTAATATTCGATATATAGTAGAATCTACTGACGCAATAGTATCGCTATAATGTCGCACCAGATAAGGATCATTGGCAGTGATATTATATGTAACGTTGGCTTTCCTGTTTTTCTTTTCCACTATCGTATCCACCTCAGCATTAAGATACCCCTTATTACCAAGCTGTAAACGAATCTGCTCAATAGAGATGCCAGTCAACCTATCGCTAAACAATACTGGCGGCTCGCCATATTTCAGAAGCTGCCTATTAAGCCATGTCGAATCATTATCAGGAATATTATAAGCCTGCAACTTGACACGCCCAAGCAAAAACATAGATGAGTTTGGTTTTTGTCGCAAATAAGATTTCAAACTGGAGCCCGAAATACCCTTAGTATCGCTCTCAATCTTTGTTTTATTAAGCAAATAGCTACCCTGTGGCACCTTTTTGGTAGCACTACAAGAGGCAAGCAACAATATCGTTATCATTGCCACCAATGCCTTAGCTAATTTATTATTTCGCAAAATCATACTCATCATACGTGCCTTAATCATTGCTCTTTTTTCTGAAACTAAACTTAAACAGATCTCTAAAGTGAAGCGAGTTTCGCGTCACCACCACACCCGCACCTTGGGTAGTGGGCGAGCGTTTCGAGAATCGTTGATTAGACCTGTTATAAGCCCTAAGCATCAGCCAATTATTTATATCATACTCAAGCTCAAACTCGCCCATAAAAGCCTGCTGACTTGCCAATGTAGAATTATCGCCATAGCTTAAGTTGGTTGTCAACCTCAACTTATCGTCAAACAATCTGGTGGATACATCCACACCCATACGCATATTATCGAAAGTGCCGTCGGTGCTTTGTAGGTTTGTGTTTATCGACCAGTTCTCATTTAGCGCACCCGCAAGCAAGGCATCCATACCGCGCGACAACTGACCCACTGCCAACGATGTAGCAAGATTGCTATTCATACCAAAATCGGTACCATCATCACCCGGGAAGAAACCACCCGTAAGAATAAGGCTCGCAAACTGCTTATTCTTTTGCTCATCGGTGCTGATAATACTATTCAATCTTTGTCGCACATCATTAGAAGCATCAGGCAACTCGATACCATACCTAAGGTTCATCTGATTTAGATTACCCTGAATCTCTAAAGTAGCATTAACAGGTATTCGCGAGTTAGTAACCTCAGTGGTAAAAGCCTCACTAAGCGTGGCCAAGTCGGCATTTACTTGATTATAAGCTGTGATATCAAACTGCGTACTCAACGGATCGCCCACTAAAGTGACAGTGCTACCCGAACGGATATTAAAATCGATAGACTTCAAGCTCTGGAAATTGTAATGAAACTTACCACTCTCAGCCACATAATCGCCATACAAGCGCACAGAAGGCTCCGATCGCGAATCAAAATTGGCTCTAATACGTCCATTACCTTTTATCTCGAACGAATCGCCAGTAGTAGGATTAATCTCAACCCCCGCCTCAAGCATCGAATTGAGATTAAGTACCGCCTGAATATTAATAGGCAATTCCGATTTAAGTCTTGTATCCAACTTACCATCCTCATTTCGTGGCCTCAAAAATGAAAGAGAATCTGAAGTTTGAGGGGTGTTTATATAAATAATACCGCTATACTCATTAGCCTGAGCCGTTTGCGGAAGTTCAATCATCACCTTCGAGCGACTCTCATTTCTAAGATTAGCATCACCAAATATTCCAGACGAAGAACCATCAATATTTATCTCACCACTCAATTTGAGCGTACCATAAGCTATTTTGTCGGTGCTCCTTTCATTGTTTAGCAACAGAAAATCGTTCAACTCAAGCCCCACCTTATATGTCATACCATCAAAATTGCTATGATTGAGCGAAAGATTTAGATGCGCCTTATTATTATTATTATCAGTAATCACCAGATTGTTGAGTCCTATGTTTTGAGGCGATATATTTATAGTATCCGATATTTTATAAGTTACATTAGTAAAGGCAACCGTCATCACGCCATCGTTTACCCCCACCCAACCATTTGTTTGCAAAGCATCCATCTTACCCGACAGATTAATTTTGGAATTGATAGTACCCGACAAATCGCTAAAAGCCGACACAGCAAATGGTTGCACCCACGCCAATGGCAAGCTCGACAAGTTTATATCCATATCCATCTCGCTCTCGCCACCAACTGGCACAAAACCATTTACAACAAGATAATCCTTATCTTTTTTTTGCAAACGCGCATCCAGCTTCATACCATCCCTATCCATATCCCAGTCGCCACCCACCAGCAGCGTACCCAAAGTATCGGTATCGGTATGTATATTCTCTATTCTGAAATTATCGGTACTAATTAATGGATCGGCCAACGCCTGATTTATAACAATGCCCCCATTCATAGCCCCCTTGAGGTTGGCAATCTTAAAAGTGGCAAGTATAGTTTCTATATCCGTATTGTTGAAGAAAACACGTAGCGAATCCTCCTCCTTTTTAGATGCCACCCCATCAATACCAAGCAAAAGCATCTGATCCTGACGCAGCTCAAAATCATTAATCAATATACTATCCTTCACATACACCACTGTAGATGGAGTAATCTTAATCACCTTATCATTAAAATTGATGTCGGTAGGATTAATTGAAACATTAGCAATCAAATCATTCTCAAAGTCCTTTTCAAAACCCACATCAATATTCAAACTACCCTCAGCATCGGCCACATTATTAAGCATACTGAAAGATAAAGTATTTGTAACCGAATCGTTAAGCGCAGCCGTGTTGAGCTTAGCATTCACATGCCCATTTTCTTGCACCAAGTAAGTATCGGCAGTTACGCCCACACCCGTTTCCTCCTTCACCGAAACATCAATGCGGCTCTCCCTCACATCATTTTGTCCAAACATCAAACGCGGAATGTGTGCATTGATAGTAGCCGCCTTTGAGTAGGCCAAATCAACCACACCCTTAATAGTAGCAGGCTCTACATTTATAAACGGAAGAGATAAAGCATACGAAGCATCCTCTGTGTTTTTAAGCACAAAATCAAATCGGAACGAACTATAATGATCCTCCTTACCCTCCCAATTGGGATTTTCGATAAGCGATGGCAAATGTGCACTAAGCAAGCTCTTCATATCATTCCCGATAGTTTCGAGATGATAGTCGCCCGATATTTCACCCTCTATAATGGAAGAGTAAACCTCAATCTTTTTATTTCCCTCATCATCGGCTGCCAAAGCCTGCAAATAAATAGGACCAGGATTGTAAACAAAGCTTTCATCGTATAGCGAAGTGCTATCTATCACCGCAAGCCCTTCGATATTATCTATATTAGCACCCTCAAACTGAGCATTGATGCGAGTGGTAAGATAAGGATTGTTCCATTGCTCCACCTTCATCAGCGGAGATAGGTACAACTTATCAACAACCCCTTGCACATCTATTTTCATTCTGCCCGAGAAGTTCATGTCGGCCATCAGGTCAAACTTATTATCATCGGTATTGCTCACCACATGCCCCTCTATATCGCCACCAATATAGCTACCAGCTATATGCAAATCCTTATAGTTGTAATTATTATACAGTACCGACCCAATCACACCATCGGCAGATATCTCCATAGGCTTATCTCTAAGCAGCTTCACGCCAGCACGAGTGTTGAGATACAAATTATCTACCCCCACCCCATCGCCTATCACCTGAGCCACATGAAAATTATCTGTCTTCACCACACCATCAAATTGCATATTGGCAAACATATTTCTGATGCTTCCCTTGCCATCAAACGAGATAGTGCCTGGTGTGGTAGATATTTTTGTGCTTGCTTTAAAATCTTTCAACTTACCCTTCGCTTTCAGCTTCATATCCAGCTTACGAAGCGCATCCAGCTGAGCAATAGGTTGAAAATCGGGCGAACCAATTCTGATAAACCTATACAAATCCTTCACCGGCAGTTTAAATTCGGCCACATCCAGCTCCATATCGGCATTATCCAAATCGTGATAATCGGATATCAAACCCTTGATATCAATCTTAGTATCATCGCCATACCTCAGCACCAGTTTCTTCACTTCGCCCTGTGGCAATTGCCCTTTTAGGTTGGCATCGATATAAAAAGTTTTATCCAAGTGCGATATCACATCGGTGAAAATAGAGATATCGAGCGGATCAATTGCCTCACTCTTCAATTGCGCCAGGTACTCCTTAGAGGCTACATCGTACGATGCACGTTTTATATCTATTTCCGAATTGTTGAACTTCAGCTTCAATCCATTGCCCCAGTATTTCGAATCCTTGGAGCGCAGTGTAGCCTTAAATCGTTCAAGATTCATACCAGCATAATGCTCCGTGAGGCTAAGATTTTTTATCGTAGCCTTTAGTCGCTTCATATCCAACGAGGGGATAGATGCATCGAGATTAAAATCGGTTACATAAAAGTGATTAGCATTAAATTTGCCAGGCGTTTGCGGTGCCGACATCACATCGTAGCGCAATGTGCCATTGCCCAACTTTATATTCTTAAAAGATATTTGCATTGGGTTTTCGCTTGGCTCCTTTTTTGTGGTATCAGCCGGGGCAAAGGCATCTATAATAAACTGAAAATTGAAAGTAGAATCGGGCGATTGTCTATACACATTGGCGGTAAAATCTTGAAGCACAACAGAACGAAACGACAACTTGTTTCGCAGCAAATCGCCTATCCTCACCCTTGCCGCCAACTTATCGGCATACAATAGTGTATCCTGATCCTGACCCTCAACGTACAAGCCACGTATGTCAACCGAGTTGAGCCGCTTAATTCTTATCTTATCTAACGACAACTCTGTGTGCATAATTGGTTTCAACTTGTCGAGAGCAAAATCGGCAGCACGCTTTTGCACGCTGGGTATCATAAACACAAAAAAGAGTATAACATTAAGCAACACTATACTCAAGATTACAATACCTATAATTTTTATGATTCTCTTCGCCAGTTTCATCAATAAACAAATACTTGATTTTGCGCTACAATATTACAAATAATATGTTCGCAAATGTTGATTATGAGCTATTTTAACTTATATATAAGCTCATTATCAATCTATACTCCATTTTCGTAAGTATATTTCAGCAAGGCAGTGTTTTTTAGATACTCAAACTCTAATTCGAAGCACTCCGAGAAAACACCCATGCCGATGTTTTCCTCAATCTGATTTATGGTCCATAGCTTACCCTCTACCAAGCCCAGTTTTTCAAACTCAGCATCATCATCAATCACCGATGAGTAGAGCAACACAAGGCGGCGAGTATCATCGTTTTCAAATACATATTTCAGCATAAAACGAAGCGGAATTTCCTTATCGCCCAATTTACTTTTGATAGAATTGCGCACCGCCTCTTCGATATCGTGCTTGTAGAGCAAATATTTTTCGAATGGATAATCAATCATGCCAGGATTAAGGATAGAATCGTGTTGTCGGTTCATCAAATATAAACGCCCCTTATTGATAAGCGCCACGCGCACCACCGGATGCATATATTTGTTGCGCATGGCAATGGTTACAGATCGTGCCACACGCCCCGTCACCTGCCCCGCCTCGTTTACCACGGGCAGCCATATCTCTTTATTGAGCTTTCGATCGAGCATACGCAAGCGCAGCACCTCCATCACAATAATCACCACATATATAGCCACCGAAATAAGTATTATCGGCACATAATTGGTGGTAGGGATATCGATAGATGAGAACACAAAAAACACCAATATCAACATCAGGTGAAAGAATAGCGAATATTGCGTTTGAAATGCCACTCTAAACGATTCCGAAAGATAATTGCGCACATCGGCTCTATCATTGCGAGCCAATCGGGCTATAACCTGCGAGCGAGTGAGCCGCGAGGCAATAAGTGCCACCACAAAAATAACTTCGGTGAGGATGTACTTACCAAAATTATCGAGCGACGGAAACATCATCTCCATCACCAAGGCAAAAACAAACGTAATCACCGATATATCGTATAGCATGCGGCTATGCAGCTTCACATTAGATACGCCTACCAGCGCAATGCCCAAGCCAGCCACCATAGCCACCCAAGGCTTTATGAATGCCACCAATATTGTAAACAAAAGCATAGGAATGAGCCCATAAGCGGGATTCCTCAACTGCTTCACTAATCCACTTCCTTCTAACATATTTTCCTTTCTAATGATAGGGATGCAACCTCAAACCGACTAAACTTTTAAAATATTATTTCTGCCTTACATTATGCCTTACATTATGTGATTAAGACTAACATAAAAAACAAAGCCATATTGCACCCTCCACTAAATAACATCTTTGTGTCTTTTTTGTTTTACAAACCGTGCTTTTTGAAATCCATTAATTGTCTATAAGTGATATTGTTGGTTTATATGGCGGGGGTGATAACTTTTACAAATATTCAGATTAACACCACCCAACTCAAAGCAATTTCAAATTAACATTTGGGCCACCGACAACCCTAAATACAATTTACAATTAGCGTTCCGCGGTCATTTTATCCCTATTGTAAATTTACAATTGACGTAAAATGGTCAAGTTGTCCCTAATGTAAATTTACAATCAGCATTCCGCAAGCATTTTTCGATTAAAAATAGCATTATTTAACCATACTCAACCATCCAAATGATAATAATATTAAATATTCAACCATCCAGCAATAGAAACCGAGCATTATTAGTCTATTTTCGACCGTTCGACAGCCATTTTATCCCTATTGTAAATTTACAATTATCGTATCTTGATCCGGACTCGCAAATTGTAAATTTACATTAGGCTAATTTTGCCCACAACTGTTAATTAAATTAATTATTTAACCCACTTCTCTCCGTTAATCAATGCAAAACAGGCTCATCTTTTATCATAAAAGACAGCAGAGAGCCGAAAATAATGGTCTGGCAAACCAAAATAGCTCCGAATTAGTCATTTGTAAATTTACAATAGGGATACTTTTCAAAAAGAGAAACCTCCACAACAGGCATATCACACTAATAACCACACAAATACGCAAAACTAAATATTTTTGAACATAAAACTTCACATTTATTCACTCTGCAAAACCAATCGATAAACCAATAAATGTAAAAACAAGAAATAAACCCGATTTTGTTTTAACAAATTCAACCTTCATATTAAAAGGATATATCGAGAGAGATAACAAATTATGTGGTGGATGTTTTGTATATTTGTTGGCAAAATGGGTAAATAAATGCAATAAAGGAAGTGGTATGAGACAAACCAAAAACGAGGGCTTCATTCCCATCCATGGTGGATATAAAAACTTGATAACATATCAGAAATCTGAAATTATATACGATGGCACAGTCCATTTCACAAACAGATTTTTCAGAAAATATGACCGCACTATCGATCAAATGGTGCAAGCAGCCCGTAGTGGCAAGCAAAATATAGCAGAAGCAAGTATGGCCTCGGCAACATCAAAAGAAGGTGAAATATTTCTTACAAATGTGGCAAGAGCCTCCTTAGAAGAGCTATTAATCGATTACGAGGACTTTTTGCGAATAAACAAATTAGCAACATGGGGCATAAATCACCGACTCACACAAAGGTTAAGAGAATTGAACAGAACTCCAAATGCTAACTACGAAACCTTTAGGCGAGCTATAGAACATCAAGACCCTGAAATATGCGCTAATGCCTTAAGAGGGTTGATAAAGATAACTACCTATCTACTAACAAGACAAATAGAAAGCCTTGAACAGGCTTTCTTAAAAGAGGGAGGAATGAAGGAAAGAATGTATAAGGCAAGAGTAGAGAGTAGAAAGAAAGGATACAATAAATAATAACATACATAGGGACACAAAGGACAATAACGACAAATCTAAAAGTAATGTGTCGCCAGCAGTCCCTAGTGTCACAATAAAAACAAGCTAAATGATGATGAATAGCAATTTGAAACTAAAAATAATATCAAACGCATTGCTGGAGCAATATCTTGAGCAGGTGCCACATAATTTGCAAGAGAGATTTGAAGCATTGCACGAGGCAACGACATCTACCGACACATTTAGTTTCTACACATCTGTAGCATCGGTGTTTAGCAGTAAAATAGAGGGCGAAGATATAGAAATAGACAGCTACATAAAGCACCGCATAATGGGTGCAGAGTTTGTAGCCGACTATACAAAAAAGATTGACGACCTGTATGAAGGCTATCTGTTTGCACAAAAGCACACATTAAATCCACAAAACATAAACAAAGCCCACAGCCTGCTTTCCAAAAACATCTTGATGAGACACCAACAAGGCACATTTCGCAATCAAAACATGTATGTGTTGTCTCCCAGTGGCGATATTGAGTATGTTGCAGCTTCGCCTTTTGAAGTAGAAACAGAGATGCAAAAGCTATACGACGACATCGACACCCTCTTGCACACAGAACTAAACATTGAGGAAGTTTTCTATTATGCAGCCTACATCCACTTAGTGTTCGTCAAAATCCATCCCTACAATGACGGCAATGGGCGCTGTGCCCGACTGGTAGAAAAATGGTTCGTAGCCCAAAAACTGGGTCCCAAAGCCTGGTTTTTGCAATCCGAAAAGAAGTATTACAACCTGCACAACACCTACTTCCACAACATTCGCCAAATCGGCTTAGAATATCCCGAACTTGATTACTCGAAAGCTCTACCTTTTTTATTGATGCTGAGTGATATAGAGAACAAATAACACTTATAATATTTAGCCATATAATCATTACATATAGATTACGAAATATATTATAATATCATTTATTTTATGTATGTTTGTGGAGTGAGAAATTAATGGGATTTAATCATAGCTGCTGATAGATTGAGACTAGTATAAAATGTAATATAAGTTGTGGACTAGTGAACAGAAAAGGTGATAGTTGAAATTTTAGCACCAACATCAAAACAAATAGAATCTAAAATATTTCAAAAAACATGTTTGTAAAAAATCAAAGAGAATTAAAAAAGGCTTTAAAACAAAATGAAAAGATTATCCAAGTAAAGGATGAAAAATTTAAAGCTAAAGTAATCAAAGCGGCGATGTACAAAGGGTGCCTTTATGATTATAATGGTCAGAAAATTTTGAACAAAAAATCATTAATTAAAAATTATGTAGCCGTAGGTGTTATCCCAGAGACAACAATGGTTATATATGGAGTTCTTACGGCAATTACATTAATTAGCATATATGCTATTTATAAAGGGCATAAAATCAAAGTAACCATAGAACCTAATGGAAATGTAACGTTAGAAACTAACAAAGAATAATGAAGGAAAACTTTGCTCAACAAGTTGTTTACGAGAAATAGGCAAAATGTAAATACAACAACAGCAAATAGATGAAAGAAAAGAAACATAATTTAATCGCAATAGATGCAACTCCCAAAACAGGAAATGAACAATTGACTTTTAATGAGGAAAGTATTGGTTATTCACTTCTTGAATTTTGGCAATGGAGTGTTTCTGATATTTTGAGTAATGCAACAAGAGGCAGATTTGCTGAGTTTGTTGTTGGGACGGCAGTTGAGTTGAATCCAAAAAATTTACGTGATGAATGGGATGCGTTTGACATAAAAACAGAATCAGGAATTAAAATAGAAATTAAATCCGCTGCATACATTCAAAGTTGGGGTCAGAAAGAGTTTTCTAAAATTTCATTTTCGATTAAGAAAGCAAAGCATTGGGACTCAAATAATGGCATGTCGAGAGGTGAACCTAAAAGACATGCTGATTTGTATGTTTTTTGTTTATTGAAAACCAAAAATCAGAACATAATCAACCCACTAAAATTAGAACAGTGGGAGTTTTTTGTTTTGCCAACTTATAAACTTGATAATTATCCAAGAAGTCAGACTAACATCACATTGGGGTCGTTACAAAAACTAACGGAGTCTGTAAACTATGATATGTTGAAAATTGAAATCGAAAATTGTTATCAACAACAAGTAGAGTATAATAAAAACCTCATTTGACAAGCAGTTTGGTGGAAGTATGACTGTTCGGTTGGATTTCATCCCATCCGAGCACCAAGCCTCTAACCGCTACAAACAAACCAGTCAAACAAAATAAATAAAGATTATGGAAGAAATAAATCTCAAATAGTTATTTATTAAACAGTAAATGGAGAAACAAAATCGGAAGTTTGTTTTCAAGATGAAACCGTTTGGCTAACTCAAAAAATGATGGTAGAGTTGTTTCAAACCTCTATTCCAAACATAAATATGCATCTAAAGAACATATTTGATGAAGGTGAATTGGAGGGAAATCGAACTATTAAGGAATTCTTAATAGTTCAATAAAAGGAATACTGCTTTAAGATATAATGAAGAATAATAAGTAGATAAATTAAAACCAGCAACTACTTGAAAAGAGCAATATAATCTTTAAAGGCGTAGATTCTATCGCGCTTGCTTCCTGTAATCTCTTCCAAGATACCTAAATCTTCCATATCGGTGATTAGCTTGTAAGAAGATACATTTGATTTACCAATTATCTCACTCACTTTGCTTGCATCAATAATGGGGTTCTTAAACATCTCATCCAATACAATACGTGCATCAGTTGCTCTATTTATAATTAAGGAAACACACCCAAAACTTAAATAGCGGCATTCACTAATTAAGAAAACATACCCAAAACTTAAATAGCGGCATTCACTAATTAAGAAAACATACCCAAAACTTAAATAGGGATATTCCTTAATTAAGAAACATCCCTATTTTGATAATCTGCGTGGTTGCGATTAGCAACTAGCAATTAGCGTTAGCCAACAGCTAACAGCTAAAAGCAAACATCCAACTCAATTACATATTCTTTTTGTAAAAATCAATTACCTTTTCATACAGATATTTTCGTGAATAAGGAATAGAGTGATTTTGATCGGGGAAGTAGAACATATCGAAATGCTTGCCTGCCTCGATTAGGGCACGAGAGTATTCGATAGAGTTTTGAACATGTACATTATCATCCGAAGTGCCATGCACCAATAGTAGATTGCCTTCGAGCTGTGACGCAAGTGAGATAGCCGAACCATTGGTGTAGCCCGAATCATTTTGTTGTGGTGTGCGCATAAAGCGCTCGGTATATACTGTGTCGTAAAAGCGCCAATCGGTAACGGGGGCTATTGCTACTCCTGCTTTAAAGATGCCGCCACCGCGACTCATGCTCATCAATACGTTGTAGCCTCCATAGCTCCAGCCCCAAATGCCTATACGATTGGCATCGATATAGCTAAGCGATGATAGATAGCGTGCGGCTGAGGCTTGATCGGCCGATTCCATTATGCCAAGATTGAGGTAAGTTTGTTTGCGGAACTCTTCGCCTCGGGCTCCTGTGCCGCGACCATCTACGCTTACTACCACAAAGCCTTCGCTGGCTAGAGCAAAGTGCCAACCGGCATCGTAGCCATCGGTTACTTGCTGCGAGTTGGGCCCGCTGTATTGTATCATTACAACGGGGTGTTTTTTGTTTGCATCAAAGTTTACAGGTTTTATCATCCACGCATTTAGCTGAGTTAGTCCATCGGCTGCGGGCACAGTCAGAAATTCTTTTTTGGGTAATTGTGCCGATGCAAAGTTTTTGGCGGTTTGTGCATTATCCTCAAGCATTCGCAGTTGCTTGCCATTTGCATCGTGCATGGTGATAATAGTGGGCGTGGTTGAGTTTGAATATCTATTCACATAATATCTGCCATTGTTGCTAAATGAGGCGCTATTCATCCCCACTTTGTCTGAGAGCTTGATATGCTTTGGCTTGTCGATGTTTACTTTATAAATATTGCGACGAAGTGGACTTTCATCTGCTGCTTCGTAATAGACTGTGTTGGTGCGCGAATCAACTGCCAATAAGTTTGTAACATCGTACTGGCCAGTGGTTAGCTGCTTTTGCAATGTGCCTGTGTAGCCATATATATAGATGTGGCTATATCCATCGCGCTCGGATACGTAGGTAAACTTATCCTTCAGAAAGTGTATTTGGCTAAGCAGTTCCGAGTCGATATAGTATTTGCTCTCTTCGCGAAGCACTAGTTTGGCAACTGTGGTGCGTGGGTTTACGAAGTACATATCAAAACGGTTTTGATTTCTATTTAAAGTCATTGCCACCAGCTCTTGCTCATTGGCAGTGAATGTGATACGGGGTATATATCCATCTGCATCAAGTGGCAATTCCATTTTGCGAATGGTGCGTGCCTCGATATCAAACACACGAAGATCTACTGACGAGTTTTTTTCGCCTGGCTTTGGATATTTGTATGTATAGAAATCGGGGTATAGTTTTTTGTTGTACGTCTGAAACTGATATTGGCGCACATCCGATTCATCACTTCTCACAAATGCAAGAAGCCTATTGTCGGGCGAAAACTCCATTAGTTTGGTTGTTGAAAACTCTTCTTCATAAACCCAATCTGTGGCTCCGTATATTACTTTATTTAGCTCTCCATCTTTAGTTACTTGCGATTCGGTATCGAAATCAAACTTGGCTAGCCATATATTATTGTCGCACACGTAGGCAAGCATTTTTCCATCGGGCGAAAAGGTTGGAATCATTTGCTTTGATGTGTTCTCTGTTAGTTTTCGAACCATATTGCGACGCACATCGTGATAATAGTATGTGGCTTTGAATGAGCGACGATATATTTGTTCGCGATCGCGATACACTACTACCCTATTCTCGTCTGAGCTTACAAGGAAGCCTTGAAAGGTATCGAAATTGCAGTTTCGTGCCGTGCGGGTATTAAATAGTGTGTCAACGGCATTGCCCGTGGCGTAATCAAACTTTATAACTGCCGTGCCTTCGGAGTTCATTTGATAATAGTGCATTCCATCGGCAGATGATTCCATGGAGCGAATACCCCGTGGACTGAGTGTTCCATCTACCAAATGTTTCAAAGAGTAGTTTTGTGCCGACATTGTTCCGAATATGAGCACAAACAAAATTGATAAGAAAGTTCTGTTCATTATTATAGTTTTAATTTATTATTCAATATATGTTTAAGATACAAAAGAGCGAGTTAGCTTCCACTTTTTTAAAGGTACGGCTATTATATAGCTTATTGCAAAAGATATTATTGCAATGCTCAGTATTTGTATAAATGGATGTATTGAAGAACCAATAAAAACATCGTAAACTGCTTGAACCACTATAAAGTGAATAAGATAAACACCAAACATTAGAGAGCTAAAACTAGCTAGAGATTTTGAATATCTTATTTTACTCTTTTGAACAATTAAAAAGACTGAGACAGTCATCATTGCTACATTTATTCCTGTGAAGTACCATACCATCTCTAGATACTCGTAATTACCTGGGAAATAGTCTTGCATTACAATAAAGCTGAAGACTGTGATTAAATATCCTACTACAAAAATTGGCAGTGCGATTGCTAAAGTCTTACTCATACTCCACTTTATTGGGTACTTAACTAAATAGTGCCCCAGTAATCATCACAAATAGAGGCACACATGATCGGGCAAGCCCTCCAAGAAAGGTTCCTGACAAAAAAGCTACTCTATTGGTGTCGAACTGTGCCACATATCCATCGCATGCATGAGCCAATACCATTAGAGAAATAGCAATAATTCTTAACACACCTATCCAAGCATAGTGCGTGCGTTGCGGTTGTGTTAGTTGATTCATTTAGTTTGTAATGTTTTATATGCAAAGTAATAACAAAAAGTGTTATACACCCCCATTAATGTAATAAAACATGTTCTTTACTATCTTTTTAACAAAAAGAATAGCTATTTTTGCAAAGTTCATCTGTACTAAACACAGAGTAAATAATATTATGATCGAACATCAAGGAGTCATAACAGATATAGCGGGGCATAAGGTTTCGGTAACGATTCTGCAACAATCAGCCTGCAGCTCGTGTCATGCTAGAGGTGCTTGCACAGCTGCCGACTCAAAGGAAAAAATGGTGGATATTGCCGACTATACCGGAAAGTACAAAGTAAATGACCTGGTAACCGTGGTAGGACAAAAATCTATGGGGTATAGGGCCGTTTTGTGGGCTTTTGTTATTCCTATTATAATTCTTGTGTCGATACTAGTTGTCTCAGTCAACGCTTGGGGATTGGGCGAAATTGATGCTGCCTTGGCGGCTATCATATCATTAGTGCCATACTATGCGATTCTTTATCTGCTTCGCAATAGAATGGCTGGTTCGTTTAAATTTACTATCAAAAATAAGAATTGATAATTATTTAGCTATGAGTGTATTACTTTCTGCTGTTGCCACATTGGGTGTTATCGGAGCGGGTAGCGCTGCGATACTATACTTTGTGGGACGCAAATTTCATGTGGAGGAAGACCCACGAATACAAGAGGTGCAGGATGCATTGCCTGCTGCCAATTGTGGGGGATGTGGTTTTCCGGGCTGCGCATCGTTTGCAAACGCTTGCGTATTTGCCGAATCATTAGACGATCTGAATTGCCCCGTTGGGGGACAAGAGACTATGGATCGAGTGGCTGAGATACTTGGCAAAACTGCTACTAAAGCTAAAAAGCAAATTGCTGTGGTGAGATGTAGCGGTTCGTGCGAGGAGCGACCACGACTGAATCTATACGATGGGGTTTCGAATTGTACTATTGCTGCTGCTTTATATGGTGGCGATACGGGCTGTTCTTTTGGTTGTTTGGGACTGGGAGATTGTGTGGATTCGTGTAATTTTGATGCAATTCATATGAATCCCGAAACATTGCTACCGGAAGTGGTGGAGGATATGTGTACTGCATGTGGTGCTTGCGTAAAGGCTTGTCCTAAGGATATTATTGAGCTACGCAATCAGGGTCCAAAATCACGACGCATCTATGTGAGCTGCGTGAGCGAAGAAAAAGGTGGACCAGCTAAGCGTGCGTGCAATGTGGCGTGCATTGGTTGCTCTAAATGCGAGCAAGTTTGTGCGTTTGATGCAATCACAATCAAAAACAACTTGGCTTATATTGATGATGACAAGTGTAGATTGTGCCGCAAGTGTGTGCCTGTGTGTCCTACCAATTCAATTCTGGAGCTCAATTTCCCTCCACCTAGAGAGAAGAAACCTGCCCCAGCAGCTGTGGCAGAGGCATAGCAAAAGCACAACAGGAAAATAATCTTTTTAATAATGATGTTTTAAGCATTATGGGCAACTAAACAGCCTATGACTAATTGCTTATGACTCTAAACTGATAATATGTTAAAAACATTTCGCTTAGGTGGAATACACCCAAAAGAAAACAAAATATCGGCGGGACTTCAAATAGAACCAATCGAGATTCCCGCACAAGTGGCCATACCACTCACTCAGCACATTGGTGCTCCATGTCAGGCTGTGGTGAAGAGGGGTGACAAAGTGAAGGTAGGTACCCTTATTGGCAGATCAGTAGGTTTTGTTTCTGCAAATATCCATTCTCCAGTGTCTGGTTCGGTGTTTAAGCTCGACAAGGTGCTTGATGCAAGCGGATATAAACGTGATGCCGTTATCATCAAAGTTGATGGTGATGAGTGGGAAGAGAGTATTGATACCTCTGATACTCTTATAAAGGAATGCAATCTTAGCTCAAAAGAAATAATTGATAAAGTGGCAACTGCTGGCATTGTGGGCATGGGTGGTGCTACTTTTCCTACACATATAAAACTAACGCCACCACCTGCAACTAAGGCTGAAGTGCTTATTATTAATGGTGTGGAGTGCGAGCCGTATCTTACTTCGGACCATCAATTGATGATGGAAAAGACGGAGGAGATTTTGGTTGGTGTTTCCATTTTGATGAAGGCTTTGAATGTGAACAGGGCTGTAATTGGCATTGAGAATAATAAGAAGGATGCTATTTCTAAGTTCAACAAGCTTATCAAGGCATATCCAGGCGTTTCGGTGCTTCCCCTAAAGGTACAGTATCCACAAGGTGGTGAGAAACAACTTATTGATGCTACAATTAAGCGCCAAGTACCCAGTGGGCAATTGCCCATATCGGTGGGTGCTGTGGTGCAAAACGTGGGTACCACATTTGCAGTGTATGAGGCTGTGCAGAAAAACAAACCATTGGTGGAGCGTGTGGTTACAGTAACCGGAAAGGATGTAAAAAAGCCATGTAATGTGTTGTCTCGAATCGGAATACCTATTACTAATCTGATAGACTTTGCTGGGGGACTACCTGAAACCACTGGCAAGGTGATAAGCGGTGGACCTATGATGGGTAAGGCTTTAGCAAGCATTGAGGTGCCCGTTACTAAAGGCACATCGGGGGTGCTAATTGTGCAAACCCTTGAGGCGAAGCGCAAGCAGATGCGTGATTGCATACGCTGCGCTAAGTGTATTGATGTGTGCCCAATGGGACTTAATCCTACATTGCTTATGACGCTTACTGAATATAGCGAATGGGACAGAGCGGAGAAGGAGCGAGTGATGGATTGCATTGAATGCGGTTCTTGTAGCTACACATGTCCTTCCGACAGGCCATTACTCGACTATATTAGATTAGGAAAGAGCACCGTTGGCAAACTAATCAGAGAGAGAAAAGACTAAATATTAACACTCAAAATTTAAATCCTTCGAAAAAGGATTTAGGATTTATGGAAAATAAACTTATCGTATCACCATCGCCACACATACACAGTGGCGATACCATAGAGAAAAACATGTATGGGGTGCTGATTGCACTTATACCGGCATTCTTGGTTGCCGTATATGTTTTCCGACTTGATGCTCTAATTATTACAGCACTGGCGGTTTTGTTTTGTGTGGGATTTGAATATCTCATTACCAAACATATAATGAAGAAGGAACCCCAAATATTTGATGGTTCGGCTATTATCACTGGAGTATTATTGGCATTTAATGTGCCTTCCAACTTACCTATTTGGATTCTGGCACTTGGTGCTCTGTTTTCAATTGGGGTAGTGAAGCTTGCATTTGGGGGATTGGGAAATAACATCTTTAATCCAGCAATTGCAGGACGTATATTTTTGCTTATCTCGTTTCCAGCGCAAATGACTACGTGGCCTACTCCAGCAGTGGGTGCTACTACGGATGCTATCACTTCGGCAACTGTATTATCTAATTTAACTTTTGATCCTGGGGCGGTAATATCAATTAAAGATATGTTCTTTGGGTTTGAGGGTGGCTCCATTGGTGAAATGAGTGCACTTGCTTTGCTTTTAGGATTGGGCTATATGTTATGGAAGAGAGTTATTACATGGCATATACCAATATCTATTATTATCACGGTGGCAGTGTTTACAGGTGCTTTGTATGCCTATAATCCTATTGATCTTTACAACCCACTGATTCATCTGTTTTCTGGAGGTTTGATGCTGGGGGCTATTTTCATGGCTACTGATTATGTTACATCGCCTATGACTAAGATGGGGCAGTTGATATATGGAGTTAGCATTGGATTAATAACAGTGGCTATAAGATTGTGGGGTGCTTATCCCGAGGGTGTTTCGTTTGCTATTCTTTTGATGAATGCAATTACACCTATTATTAATAACTATACAAAACCTAAACGATTCGGGGAGGTAATCAAACATGGCTAAATTAAAATCAACATTCAGAAATATGTTCCTCTCTTTGCTAAGCATTAGTTTGGTAGTTGCTCTACTATTGGCTCAGGTTCATAAGCTTACTGAAGAACCCATAGCAGAGGCAAAGGCCAAAAAGCTTGAAAATGCAATTATGGAGGTGGTTCCAGAGTTTGATAATAATCCTATAGATGAGGCATATATGATGCCTGTGGGCGAAGGCG
>CAYTQG010000024.1:0-29418 GCA_964439965.1 uncultured Proteiniphilum sp. | reverse complement strand
TGATGCCTCCAAATAGCTGATTTACATCCTTAAAACCTTGGTGCTTGAGGTAGGCGCTGGCTTTTTCGCAACGCACACCACCGGTGCAATAGAGCAATATTTTAGCATCTTTATTCTCCTTTAGGGCTTCGGTTACATACTCCACCTCCTCGCGAAATGTGTCAACATCGGGGCAGATGGCATTGTTGAAGCGACCAATCTCACTCTCGTAATGGTTGCGCATATCCACCACTATGGTTCCATCTTGCTGCAGTGCTTGGTTAAACTCCTCAGCGGTGAGGTGATTGCCAACATTGGTTACATCAAATGAGCCATCTTCGAGACCGTCGGCTACTATTTTTTTGCGTACCTTCATTTTAAGTTTTAGGAAGGATAGATGATCATCTTCGACTGCCCATTTCATTGGCATATTGGCAAAATATGGTGTATCGTTGAGATACGATATAAACTTTTCGACGTTGTGCTCGGGCACCGACATTTGTGCATTGATGCCTTCGCGAGCGATATACACACGCCCCATCACGCCCAATGCAAACCAATCTTTGTAGAGCTGATTGCGTAGCTCTTGTGGATTGTCGATAATTACATATCGGTAGAACGACACGGTGCGTCGCTCAAAATCTTCGGCCAATCGCTGTTTGATTAGCTCTTCTCTGCTGTGAATGTTATGTAAATGTTTCATGCAGATATAAACACAAAATGGGGTGTAATGTTTTATGTAATGGCCGATTTAAGATTTAAAATTATCAATTGGTGTGCTTAGTTAATTGATGGATATAAAAAAGACGTGCAACAAGGTTGGTTGCACGTCTCAATGTTATAATATAAACTCCCAAAAGACTGGAGACGGATTATTTTTTATCGTCCGACTTCTTGGTAGTGGTCTTTTTAGTTGTAGTTTTTTTGGCAGCAGTGGTTTTAGTTGTCTTTACTGCGCTTTTTCTGGTGGTTTTCTTTGCACCATCCTTTTGCGACCCCTCAATTATCTTCTTGCACTCTTCGAGAGTTAGCTCGTCGGGCTTTTGCGATTTCGGAATCTTATAGTTCTTCTTTTCAAAAGCGATGTAGGGCCCGTAGCGACCGTTTAACACTTGCAAGCCTGGCTCTTCATCAAAGGTTTTGATGATTTTTTCGCGATCCTTACGCTCCTTCTCCTCTATCAAGGCTATTGCCTCCTCGGCCGTTACCTCCATTGGGTCGTACTCTTTGGGTAGGGATACAAACTTATTATTGTGACGAATGTATGGTCCAAAACGACCAATTGCCACTGTCATATCCTTATCGCGGAAGAGTCCTAAATTGCGTGGTAGCTCAAACAGTTTTAGTGCCTCTTCGAGAGTGATAGTTTCGATGGATTGCGTTTTTTGCAATGCTGCAAATAGTGGTTTCTCTTCCTCGTCGGGCACACCAATTTGAGCCAGGGGGCCATAGCGACCAATCTTAACTGATACTTGTCGCCCCGTTTTAGGATCGGTGCCTAACACACGCTCGCCCGCTTTGTGCTCCATGCGCATCTCCATTGTTTCTTCCACCACAGGATGGAAGCCTGCGTAGAACTCTTTTATCAGCTCGTTCCACTGCTTGTTGCCCATCGCTATTTCGTCAAAATCCTTTTCCACATCAGCCGTGAAATGATAATCGACTACATTGGGGAAAAACTCTACCAAAAAATCATTAACTACCATGCCAATATCGGTGGGTACCAACTTGTTTTTATCGTAGCCCACAGTCTCAGTTTTGGTTTTGTCGCTAATCTTTCCTTTCTCAAGTTTCAATATATTAAACTCGCGCTTGGTGCCCTCTACAGTTCGTTTTTCAACATACTCGCGGTTTTGAATAGTAGAAATAGTAGGTGCATAAGTGGATGGTCGGCCAATGCCTAGCTCCTCCATTTTTCGCACCAGCGATGCCTCGGTGTAACGAGCTGGGCGTTGTGTGAATCGCTCAGTAGCTGTGATATTCATCATATCAAGCAAATCATCGGCTTTCATTGGCGGTAGCAAGCCTTCGTCCGATTCGGTATCCTCATCGTCCGTTCCTTCAAGATATACGCGCAGAAAACCGTCGAACTTGATTACCTCACCATTAGCTATAAATTTGCCTTCGGCACCCGATATGCCAATGGTGGCGGTGGTGCGCTCTAGCTCGGCATTTGCCATTTGAGATGCAACGGTTCGTTTCCAAATAAGGTTGTAGAGGCGCTTCTCTTGCTGAGTGGCTCCGGCCTCGTGCTCGTTGATGAATGTTGGGCGAATAGCTTCGTGAGCCTCTTGTGCTCCTTTTGATTTGGTAGAATATTGACGCACTTGCCAATATTTCTCGCCATATTGCTCCACTATTTCAGCCTTGGCTGTATTGATGGCAAGGCCCGAAAGATTGACCGAGTCGGTACGCATATATGTGATACGCCCCGATTCGTATAGGCTTTGAGCCACGCGCATGGTTTGAGCCACCGAAAAGCCTAGCTTTCGTGATGCCTCTTGCTGAAGTGTGGAGGTGGTGAATGGTGGTGCTGGCGATTTTTTTGCCGGACGTGTGTTTACATCCTCTACAGTGAAGGTTGACGACTTTAGGCTTTCGAGTAGCTGCAGTGCTTCCTCTTTAGTTTTTAGTCGCTTATTATATTCGGCTTTTATTTCGTGCATTTGTCCATCATCGCCCTCTTTGCTAAAAATGGCGATGATACGGTAGGCTGCTTCGCTCTCGAAGTTCTGAATTTCGCGCTCGCGCTCTACTATTAGTCGCACCGATACCGATTGCACACGACCTGCCGAAAGTGCTGGCTTGATTTTGCGCCATAAAACGGGCGACAATTCAAAACCCACAATACGATCCAGTACACGGCGTGCTTGCTGTGCATCCACAAGATTGTTATCAATGCTTCGGGGATTTTTGACCGCTTCTTGAATGGCAGTTTTGGTGATTTCGTGAAACACAATTCGCTTTGTATCCTTCCCCTCAAGATCAAGGGCATGATATAGGTGCCACGATATAGCCTCTCCCTCGCGGTCCTCATCCGAAGCAAGCCACACGGTTTCGGCCTTGTTTGCTGCTGCTTTCAGTTCGGACACCACTTTTCTCTTATCCTCTGGAATTTCGTAAACGGGTTCGAAATCGTTTTCTATATCTATACTAAAATCTTTCTTCTTAAGGTCACGAATATGTCCGTAACTCGACATCACTTTGAAATCACTGCCCAAAAACTTCTCAATGGTTTTTGCTTTTGCAGGCGACTCGACTATCACTAAATTCTTTGCCATTCATCTTATATTTTATCTCCGTATATGGAGGTTCAACTTCACTTAGAATTTGCAAAAGTAGTGATTTTGTGGATGTAAAAACAATTTTTGTTGTTCGAAAAATATTTGCTCCCTATTTATTAATGTAATATAGTGGGTGTTTTAGTGCTCTTTATCGTCCGTTTTTATCTCCACTCCGTAGATGCCACTAAGGGTGTCATAAAGCCTTTGGAACTGCGACGAGCGGATGCGCAGGTGCATGGTGCAGCTCTCCTGAAAATCTTGATCCCAACTTGCCTCTTCAAATTGTTTTAATATTCGCATCACATCGTTGAGCAATGGGTACTCGAAATGGATGGTCATGGTTTGGTCGATAGTTTTGGTTATTATTTCGGCATTGTTGATTGCATCTTCGGCCGCCTCTTTGTAAGCTTTTATCAGTCCCCCCGTGCCCAACAGTGTGCCACCAAAGTATCTAACCACAAGAATTAACACATTGGTGAGCTCGTGCGAGTTTATCTGCCCCATTATTGGTCGCCCAGCTGTGCCCGATGGTTCGCCATCATCGTTGTAGCGATGTTCATCACGATGCTGGCCTAGCATATAAGCCCAACAAACGTGGCGCGAGTCGTAATATTTTTTTCGGTATTCGTCTAATATATCTTTTACCTGATCAGTATTTTGTACAGGAAATATGAGTGATATAAACTTACTCTTCTTTTCAGTTAAGTATCCCTCGGCCATTTGTTCTATTGTGTTGTATGTGTCACTCATGCGCACAAAGATAGTTATAAATATTTTATATCAAACGGCAAGTATGGCAATAAAGTCCATGTGTTAAAATCCATATATCATGCTATATAACAAAGAATTAGTGAGGTTATAAAGAAACTCAATTGATAATATATGATAAAATAACTTGGTAGTGCAATCATAAATACTTACCTTTGCCAAGATTATTTTTTGATAAAACGTCACTTTTCTTCTTGTTTTATCATCCTTTTTGCAAGTTGGCATTTACAATTCTACATTTTTATGCCTTTTTATTACTTGTCTTTAATCATTCTGCCACTTTTTGGTAGAAACAAAAATAAATTAAATTATTATGCATTTTAAAGACAGTGTCAAAACACTAATCTTTCTTTTATTATTAACTACGTTTACAACTAATGCTCAGGATAAACCTGTGATTAATCTGGGCGGTGCCTTGAGGTTTAATTACAACTATTCTGACTGGAATCAGGAGAGCAAAAACACGGCGGGGCAGTTTGGCTACGATGTGTTTAGGCTTAATGCCAATGGTGGCTACAAAAATTTAATATTCGATGCTGAATATCGCTTCTACGCAGCCGCTTCGGGCGGACAGATGCTTAAGCACGGATGGATAGGTTATCAATTTGATGAGCAAAACCAATTGCAGGTGGGATTAAATGTGATTCCGTTTGGGATATTGCCATACAACTCAAACAACTGGTTTTTTGGTATCAACTACTACCTAGGTATGGAAGATGATGCTGATATGGGGGTTAAATATACCTTTGATAATGGTGACTGGGGTGTAGCAGCTGCTTTTTACAAAAACTCCGACATACTTGCCTTAAACTCAGGTGCTGAGCTTTCATCATCGCGCTATAGCTACGATATTGTGGGGCGCAACAAAGAGATGAATCAGGCCAACCTGCGTGTGGTGAAGCGTTGGGGCGATGATGCCTTGAACTTCGAGCTTGGTGGTTCGGCACAAGTGGGTGGTATTTACAATATTGATACCGAAAAGATGGGCAGTCGCTCGGCATTTGCACTACACGGTTTGCTAAATGTGGGCAACTTTAATGTGAAGGCGCAATATACTACATATAGTATGTCGCCCAAAAACAATGATGACAATAACGACATTATAGAGATGGGCGCTTATGGTGCGCCATATAATATCGCATCCAAGGCAGATACCTATACCTTGGGCTTGGCTTACAATATCCCAGTAAACAAGGGCATATTGGATGCAGTAACTATCTACAACGACTTTGGTGTAATGAACAAGCGCATTGATGGCATGAATGATAGCTATCAAAACGTGACTGGGGCTATGTTTACGATGGGACCAATATATACTTATCTTGATTATGCTATGGGTAAAAATCACTCATGGTTGGGTGGAGATTGGAACGAATCGTTTGCCGAAGGTGGCGATTCGGAGTCGTGGCATGCGCGTCTTAACCTAAACATTGGATATTATTTTTAATCAAAACAACTAGAGGGAGCTAGAAATATATATTTAACATATGACAAAAATAGAAATAAATAACTTATACCTGATTTTTGGAAGAGAGAAGGAACGTGCTTTTCGCCGCTTGCAACAGGGCAAAAGCAAGGCTGAGATTCTGAAAACTACCGGTTGCACGGTTGCAGTTCAGGATGCAAGTCTCTCGATTAATGAGGGAGAGATATTCGTGATAATGGGACTTTCCGGTAGCGGGAAGTCGTCACTTCTACGATGTATTAATAAGCTGGTGAAGCCTACGCGTGGCGAGGTGCTTATCAGTGGCAAAGATATTGTGAAAGCAAACGAAAAAGAGCTGATGGATATTCGCCGAAAAGAATTGGCTATGGTTTTTCAGCACTTCGGATTGCTTCCGCACCGCACCGTTGCCGATAATATTTCTTTTGGCCTCGAACTTCAGGGTGTGGAAAAAAATGCAAGAAGGCAAAAGGCTATAGATAGTATGAATCTTGTAGGCCTTGATGGCTACGAGGATATGATGGTGAGTGAATTATCGGGTGGTATGCAACAGCGTGTGGGATTGGCTCGCGCACTGGCAAACGATCCTGAGGTATTGCTAATGGACGAGGCTTTCTCCGCTCTCGACCCACTAATCCGTGTGCAAATGCAGGATGAGCTGATAGCGCTTCAGCAAAAAATGAAGAAGACTATAGTATTTATCACTCACGATTTGAGTGAGGCTATTAAGCTGGGCGACCGCATTGCTATTATGCGTGATGGTGAGGTGGTGCAAATAGGAACTCCTGAGGAGATTTTGACCAATCCGGCTAACGATTATGTGGAGGATTTTGTGGAGAGTGTGGACCGCAGCAAGATTGTTTCTGTGTCGTCTATTATGCTCAAAAATCCTGTGTTGGCTCGTTTCCCTAAAGAGGGACCTGCAGTGGTAATACGCAATATGAGACAGCGTAACCTGACAAGCCTTCCGGTAGTGAACGATGATAGGGTGCTAATTGGTGAGGTTCATCTTAAAGACTTGATGAAGCTACGAAATAATAATGAGCGCAGCATCGAGAGTGCTATTCGCACTGATAACCTATCGGTAACTCCCGATACGGTGATTGAGGAACTGCTACCACTACTTACCAAAACCAACTCGCCCATTACTATTGTGGATGAGGATCATAAAGTGGTGGGGCTATTGCCATTGCATTGGCTTGTGATTGAGATGACTGGAATGGAGATAAAAGAGATAAATGAAATAATTGAAAATTCGCAAGTATAATGATTAATATAGGAAAATATATAGAAATAGCCATCAATTGGCTTACTGACAACTTTAGTGGGTTTTTCGATTTCCTTAATTCAGGAATCGGGGGCTTCATCGAGGGATTTCAGACTATCTTGTTTGGTATTCCTTTTTATATCACTATTGCACTTATTGCTGTGCTTGCGTGGTTCAAATCGGGCAAGGGTATGACTCTTTTTGTTGTACTAGGATTATTGCTAATATATTTTATGGGCTACTGGAAGGAGACTATGGATACTTTGGCACTTGTTCTATCGTCAACATTCATAGCTCTTATCATTGGTATTCCGCTGGGTATATGGGCTGGAAATAGTGATAGAGCAGAAAAGCTATTGCGCCCGCTATTGGACTTTATGCAAACGATGCCTGCTTTTGTGTATCTAATTCCGGCAGTTCTGTTCTTTGGTTTGGGCTCGGTGCCTGGAGCTTTTGCAACTGTTATTTTTGCAATGCCTCCAGTGGTGAGACTTACTAGCTTGGGTATCCGTCAGGTGCCTCAGGATATAGTAGAGGCTACACAATCATTTGGAGCTACTAAGCGCCAACTTCTGGTAAAGGTACAACTACCTCTTGCGCTACCCACAATACTTACGGGGGTTAATCAAACTATCATGCTTTCGCTTTCGATGGTGGTTATCGCTGCCATGATTGCTGCAGGCGGATTGGGTGAAATTGTTCTGAAAGGTATTACTCAGATGCAAATTGGCCTCGGATTTGAAGGTGGTATTGCTGTAGTTATTCTAGCAATTATTCTGGATAGAATAACTCAAGGGATGACCAAAACAAATGGAAAGAAGAAAAAGGATACTGAATAATAATAGAATACATTATAAAATATAAAAAAGACATTATGAAAACTTTTAGAAGAATCGGTTTGCTTTTGCTGGCAACAATATTTTTGTTGTCGTGCGGAGGAAACAAAAATGAAAACAAAATCAATTTGATTTATGTAAATTGGGCTGAAGGTATTGCAATGACTAACGTTGCTAAAATACTTTTAGAGGAAAGTGGTTACGAAGTGGATATGAAAAATGCCGATGTGGCGCCTATCTTTGCTTCGCTATCAAGAGGTAATGCTGATGCATTTATGGATGTGTGGCTACCCGTAACTCACGAAGACTATATGAATCAATATTCTGCCTCGCTTGAGGTATTGGGCGAAAACTTTGACGATGCACGTATTGGCCTTGTAGTTCCATCATATGTTTCAATCAACTCTATTGATGAGCTTAATGAATATAAGGACCAATTTAAAGGTGAAATAGTTGGTATTGATGCTGGTGCTGGCATTATGAAAGCTGCCGACAAAGCATTGATTGAGTATGAAATGGACTATAAATTGCTTACGGCTAGCGAAGCTGCTATGACTGCATCATTGAAAAAGGCAATTGATAGTGAGAAATGGGTTGTAGTAACTGGTTGGACTCCTCACTGGATGTTCTCGCGCTTCGACCTTAAGATGCTTGAAGATCCTAAAGGTGTATTTGGTGATGCTGAGCAAATCAAAACTATTGCTCGCAAAGGCTTCAGCGAAGATCATCCTTACGTAGCTGAGTTCTTAACTAATGTAAGCTTCACTACTGAACAAATTGGATCACTTATGCAAGATATTGAAGATGCTGGAAATGAAGCTTTAGGTGCACAGAAATGGATTGATGACAACCGCGAACTAACTAATAGCTGGTTGCCCGCAAAATAATCTATTGAGATTACAATCTAATAGATACAAAAAAACAGCAACGTCGCTTTTGACGTTGCTGTTTTTGTATTATAGAATATGTAAGCTTTTGAATCTAATTCATTATCCACACTTAGATGCACCACAGTTGCGACAAGTTAAGCAACCTTCTTCATATACCAAAGCCTCTACTCCACACACAGGACACTTCTGCCCCTTGGCTTCTGTATCATTTGGCAAATAGCGTTTAAGTGCTCGCTCTACCCCATTCTTCCATGTATTGATGGTTTCGCTATCAAGCTCTAAGCCCGAAACAAGTTTAATAACTTGATCAATTGGCATACCATAGCGCAATACACCTGAAATTAGTTTTGCATAGTTCCAAAACTCTGGGTCGAACTTTCCATCAAGGCCCTCGATGGTAATTTTGTATCCTCTACGGTTTTGGAATTGGAAGTCGTATCTCTTTTGTCCGTGCTCATCTTTTGCCTTTATAATCTTTCCGGTCGAAACTGTCTTTGGAATCATTATACCATCATCCTCGTCATTGATACCAGTAAAGATTTCGTATGGGCGACCATTTAATAGACCTATAAATGCAATCCACTTCTCTTTATTATTCTGAAACTTGATAACGTCAGCATCCAATACTATTGGTCGTTCAGTAATTATTTGTGGTACTTCGAAACAATCGGCATCGTCTTTCTTATCTTCTTTCTTATCATTAGAAATTAAAACACCTGCACGAGAACCATCACGGTAAACTGTACAACCCTTACATCCGCTCTTCCATGCCTCCATATATAGATTGCCTACTAACTCTTCATCAACATCGGCAGGAAGATTGATAGTAACACTAATACTGTGGTCAACCCACTTTTGAACACGTCCTTGCATCTTCACCTTCATTAGCCAGTCCACATCGTTGGATGTAGCTTTATGATAAGGAGATTTTTCAACAAGGGCATCAAGCTCTTCGTTTGTGTATTTCTTAGTAGTGGAATGGTTGTTAGCAGTCATCCAGTCAACAAACTTGTGATGGAATACTACGTACTCTTCCCATGAATCGCCATTTTCATCTATAAAGTCAATCTTTACATCTTTATCTCTTGGATTTACCTTACGACGACGCTTATAAACTGGCATAAACACAGGCTCAATTCCTGAAGTAGTTTGAGACATTAAACTAGTTGTGCCTGTAGGAGCAATGGTAAGACAAGCAATGTTTCTACGACCATGCTTCACCATGTCTTTATATAAAGTTGAATCTGCTTCCTTTAATCTATTGATAAATGGATTATCTTTTTCGAGGTTTGCATCAAATATCTCGAAGGCTCCTCTTTCCTTTGCCATCTCCACAGATGAGGCGTAGGCATTAAGAGCAACAGCTTTGTGAACTCTCTCTGAGAAATCATTACCTTCTAATGAGCCATATCTGATTCCTAATGCTGCAAGCATATCACCTTCGGCAGTTATACCAAGACCAGTACGACGGCCTTGCAATGTTTTCTTACGTATCTTCTCCCACAAATGACGCTCTGTTTGCTTTACCTCTTCCGATTCTGGATCGCTATTAATCTTAGCTAGTATTTGATCAATCTTCTCCATTTCCAGATCGATAATATCATCCATAATTCGCTGAGCATATCTTATGTGTTTAGCAAACAAATCAAAGTCAAAGTATGCATCCTTTTTGAAAGGATTTACAACGTAAGAATAAAGATTAACTGCCAACAAACGACAGCTATCATAGGGGCACAAAGGTATCTCGCCACACGGATTAGTTGACACCGTTTTGAAGCCAAAATCGGCATAGCAATCTGCAACAGATTCGCGTGTAATAGTATCCCAAAATAAAATACCTGGCTCAGCTGATCTCCATGCATTATGAACTATCTTTTTCCATAACTCTGTTGCATCTATCTCTTGCTTAAACTTTGGATTATCCGAATCAATAGGATATTGTTGAGTATATGTTGTGCCATTTTCAACCGCACGCATAAACTCGTCATCAATCTTTACAGAAATGTTAGCCCCAGTAACTTTACCTTGCTCAAGTTTTGCATCGATAAAATCACTAGCATCAGGGTGCTTAATTGATGCACTCAACATCAGTGCGCCTCGACGACCATCTTGAGCCACCTCTCTTGTTGAGTTTGAATACCTCTCCATAAAAGGAACAAGCCCTGTAGAAGTAAGTGCAGAGTTCTTTACAGGAGATCCTTTTGGACGAATATGAGAAAGATCATGACCTACTCCACCACGACGCTTCATTAGTTGAACCTGCTCTTCATCAATTCTGATAATGCCACCATATGAGTCAGCAGTACCATCCATACCAATTACAAAGCAATTTGATAGGGATGCTACCTGAAATTCGTTTCCAATTCCCGTCATTGGGCTACCTTGAGGTATTACATATTTGAATCGATCAAACAAGCCAAATAGCTCTTGCTCCGAAAGAGGGTTTTTATATTTACTCTCTATTCTCGCAATTTCCTTCGCAAGTCGCCAATGCATATCCGAAGGTGACTTTTCAAAAATATTTCCATCACTATCCTTAAGGGCATACTTGCTTACCCAAACTTTAGCAGCAAGTTCATCCCCTTTAAAATAGTCGAGAGCGGCCATATAAGCCTCATCGAAACTATAGATCTTTCTTTCCATGTGGGTTGAATTAAGTTGTTATGTATATTGAATTATTTAATATTTGAGACACTTTCAATCATTAAAAAATGATATATAATATATAAATCGGGGAGCAAAGATAATAAACGAAAATAGAATAATAAAGGTTTCTCTGTAGTTTAACATCGTCTATCTTTGACAACTAACAAATAGCAAAAACTATCAAAGTTCTCCACTCAAAACATCATATAACTTATAATCAATTGGTTACAAACACACAACACACAAAAAGTTTTCCGTATAGAAAATAAGCAAAAAATAAGTGTTAACAAAAAGGCACTGTATATCAAGGTTTAATATAAATCAAAAAAAGGTGCTTACATTTTTGCAAGCACCTTTCTATTTACATTATTTTAGATATCCTATTTCTTTTTTCTTTTAGGAATATGAACAGCTTCGCCCAAAACATCCGCACAAGCTTCAAATAAAGCCTCTGAATATGTTGGGTGACCATAGATGGTTTTTACAACCTCATCTACTGTAATTTCCATTTCCACAAGCAATGAAGCTTGATTGATAATTTCGGCTGCAGCTGGACCAACAATGTGAACTCCTAAGATCTCACCATATTTGTTGTCAGCAATTACTTTCACAAAACCTACATTATCCCCAGAAGCCATAGCACGACCGTTTGCAGCAAAGTCAAAACGACCAATACGTACATCATATTTTTCGCGTGCTTCTTCCTCTGTTAATCCTACCATTGCAATTTCAGGATGTGTATATACAACTGATGGAGAAGAATGAAGTTTAAGTTCGCGATGATTTCCTTTTACAGCGTTATCAGCTGCAACTTCACCCATACGGAAGGCAACGTGTGCCAACATCTTAATAGCGTTAACATCACCAGGAGCGTAAATTCCTTTCACACTGGTTTCCATGTATCTGTCAACTTTAAGCTTTCCGTTATCCATTTCAAATTCAATATCACCTAGTGCCTCGATATCAGGACGGCGACCAATTGAAACAAGAACTTTGTCGGCAACAACAGAAGTACCACCTTCTAATCTAACCTCAACTTTGCCACCTTTATCAGCTAGCTCAGTAATTTTGGTAGAAGTCATGATATTAACACCCTTCTTTTTAAGAAGTTTAGTAAGCAATTCAGATGCTTCAACGTCAACAGCAGGAATGATTCTATCCATCATTTCAATTACTGTCACCTTAGAACCAAGAGCTTCAAAAGCTTGAGCCATTTCAATACCAATAACACCACCACCAATTACAGCAAGAGTTTCTGGTAATTCTTCAAGAGCCAACAAGTCATCACTTGATAGAACATTAGGATTGTCAATACCAGGAATATTTATGCTTGAAACTTTAGAACCACCAGCAACAATAATCTTATCACCTTTTATAACAGTAGTTCCATCTACAACAACATCCTTGTTTTTATTTATCTTTCCAAATCCTTTGAAAATATCAACTTGGTTGCTACGCAATAGAGCTTCCACTCCACTAGTTAGTCTTTTCACAACCGAGTTTTTGTACTGAACTACTTTAGGCATATCTACCTTATAGTTTGTACTTTCAAAAGAGATACCACGAGCAGCAGCATTTTCTACACCTTCAATTATCTCACCAGTGCTTAAGTATGCTTTCGTTGGAATACATCCAACATTTAGACATGTACCACCAAACTCGCCTTTTTCAACAATAGCAACTTTAGCTCCATGCTGTGCAGCACGAATAGCTGCAACATACCCAGCAGGACCACCACCAATTACTATTACGTTGTAAGAGTCTTCCAGTCTTGTTAGAGATTTGTGAGAATCATCCTCTTCCACCACCTCTTCTGGTTTGGTGTATTTATCTGGTTCTGCAACAACCTCTTCTCCCTCTTCACCAATATATCCAATAACTGTAGTAACAGGAACTGTTTCGCCTTCCTGACCAATAATTTTCAATAGGATTCCCGAGTTTTCAGCCTCAAGCTCCATGCTTGTTTTATCAGTCATAATTTCAAGAATGATTTCACCCTTTGTAACAGGATCACCCTCTTTCTTGAACCATTTTACAATTTCCCCTTCGGTCATATCAATACCGGCTTTGGGCATAATTATTTCGTGAGCCATATATTAATTTGTTTTTATTTTCTATGTGTTATATAATTGTATAATGCAATTTACATTATACATTGATACTAAATAAGCAACGATAATGGATTTTCGAGCAAGTGTTTCAAATCTGTCATAAACTTAGCTGCTGCCAAACCATCTATCAAACGGTGGTCACTAGTTAAACTCATTTTCATCATTGGACGAATCACCGCCTCACCATCTCTTACAACCATAGTCTCTTTGGTTGAAGATACACTTAGTATAGCTGCATTTGGTTGATTAATGATAGCAGTAAAATGCTCAACCCCATACATACCAAGGTTACTTATAGTAAATGTGCTACCCATTTGTTCGTCGGGCATCAGTTTTTTAGAGAAGGTACGAGCGGTAACATCTTTAAGTGCAACAACAAGTTCGCTGAGCGTCATCTTGTCTGCGTTTTTCACCACTGGCACCAACAGACCATCGTCCATACCTACAGCCATACCCAAGTTCACATAGTTATGGAACGTTATTTCGGTAGCTTCAGGATTAAGACTTGAATTGATATATTTATGCTTCATCAATGTTTTAACAACTGCATACGAAATAAGGTCTGTAACAGTTATTTTCTTTTCTGTCTTCTCCATTATTGGATCCATTAGCTTTTTACGTAAAGCCAATAGCTCTTTCATATCGATTTCCCAAGTTTGAATGAATGAAGGTATAGAGAAATAGCTCTCTGACATACGCTTTGCGATAATCTTACGCATCATTGACATTGGAACAACCTCTGTATCTGCAGACTCATCTTTTTTCTGTGATGCTGCAGGAGCTGCTGCTCTAGGCTTAATTTCTTTTACAACTCTAGGTTTAGAGCCACGAGCTGACTCAAGCGCTTCAGCAAAATCGTCTCGAGTAAGTTTTGCTTTAAGTTCAGGATCTGAAATCAGAAGCAAAACATCATCTTTCATTATCTTATGATTGTGCCCCGAACCACGGATGCCATCTAAACTAATGTTATGCTCCTCTGCAATACGTCTAGCTAAAGGAGACACATGAACTTTATCTTTAAAGTTCCAGCTCGCAACATCCTCTTTATGAATACGTCCTTTATATCCGGTTCCTGTCACATTTATCAGCGACACCCCCATCCTCTTGGCCAATGCTTTGGCAGCAGGTGTAGCTCTTATTAATAATCTTTCTTCCATCTAGTTCAATTGTAATTCAATAGTTATTCCTTAATTAATAATTATTCTGTCTCGCAGCAACTCACTCGATATCTATAAAAGCAGAAATCAAAAGATGAGCAAAACAAAACTTCAGATAATCTCCCAAAACCGGGAGATTATCTGAAGTATCAATAACTATCTTTTATTTACCAATTTAAGAATATATTTTTTAATCCTCTCAACGTCAGGAAGCATAGCAGCCTCTAATCTTGCGTTGTATGGCACTGGAATGTCATCTGCCGCCAATCGCAAGATTCTACCATCGAGATAATCAAAGGCATCACTTTCTGCGATCATTGCGGCAATCTCACCGATAAAACCACCAGTTTTGTGTGCATCGTTAACTAGAAGAACACGACCAGTTTTTTTAACGGAGTTTAGAATTGCTTCTTTATCAAGTGGCATCAATGTTCTTAAGTCAACCACCTCTACGCTTACACCTTCAGCTTCGCGAACTTCGTCGGCAGCTTTAAGTACACGTTCAAGCATTCTACCATATGTAACAACAGTTACATCCTTTCCCTCTCTCTTTAGTTCTGCTTTACCTAAGGGAATTGTAAAGTCAGGATCAAGAGGTACTTCACCTTTCATGTTGAATTGCGCTTTATATTCAAGGAAGATAACGGTGTTATTATCCCTGATAGCGGATTTAAGTATTCCCTTAACGTCGGCAGGAGTTCCAGGAGCTACTACTTTAAGCCCTGGAATATGTGTAAACCAAGCTTCGAGCGACTGAGAGTGCTGTGCTGCAGCTCCCACACCCGATCCTGCGGCTGCACGGAAAACAACAGGTACCTGTCCTTTACCGCCAAACATATAACGAGTTTTAGCTGCTTGATTCACTATATTATCCATCATAAATACGATGAAGTCCATAAAAGTTACATCCACAATGGGTCTTAAGCCAGTCATAGCTGCACCAATAGCTGCACCAGAGATGGCATTTTCCGAAATCGGTGTATCACGAATACGCTCCTCACCAAACTCCTCCAACATTCCTACTGATGTACCGAAGTCGCCTCCAAAAATACCGACATCTTCACCCATCAGAAATACATTCTCGTCGCGACGCATCTCTTCAGACATTGCCATAATTATGGCATCTCTTACAGACATTACTTTAGTTTCGTTTTTCATTTATGCTGTTTCTTGTTTGTTGTTCGTAAATAGTTTTATTTTATAAATTAACTGCTTAGTCTGCAAAGATATCTTCGTAAGCAGATTCTAGTGATGGCTCTGGGCTTTCAAGTGCAAACTTAACTGACTCTTCTACAGCCTCCATAGATTTTGCATTAATTTCGTCAAGCTCCTCTGCACTAGCAATACCTTGCGAAATCAAATCATTCTTAAATTTAAGAATAGGACATTTTTTCTTCCACTCATCTACCTCAGCTTTTGTACGATACTTACCTGGGTCAGAAGTTGAGTGTCCATACCATCTATAAGTAATTGATTCAACCAAGACTGGACCATTACCAGCTCTTACGTAATCAACCAACTCTTGAAACTTCTCATAAACTGCAACCAAATCATTGCCATCCTCTATAAAGTGCCCTGGCACTCCATAAGAAGCAGCACGCTTATAGTTATAATCGATATTAATCACCTTAGAAATAGGTGTACTAATACCATACAGATTATTAATAGAGTAAAAAATAACTGGAAGTTTCCAGATCGAAGCCATATTTAATGTTTCGTGGAATGCACCCTCGTTAACAGCTCCGTCACCGAAGAAGCAAATCACAACTTTGCCAGTATTCTTCATTTTTTGAGTAAGAGCAGCACCAATAGCTATTCCCATACCTCCACCCACGATACCATTAGCACCTAGGTTTCCTTTGTCGAGATCAGCAATGTGCATCGATCCACCTTTACCTTTACAAGTACCAGTAGCCTTACCCATAATTTCCGCCATCATTTCGTTAAGATCAATTTCCATTGCAATGGTTTGACCATGACCGCGGTGGTTTGATGTAATCAGGTCGCCCTCCGATAGAGCAGCTACAGCCCCTACGTTTGCCGCCTCTTCACCTACCGAAAAGTGCGTCATACCAGGAACTTGTCCTCTTCTAACCATATAGTTAACCTTATCATCAAAATTACGGATATCACACATTAGCTTGTGCATATGAAGCAATTTCTCTTTGGATATCGCCTGGTTCTGTTCTTTTTTAGATTTTGCCATAATATATATTTAGTTGAAATATTTTCAAATGTTTATTAGTTTAAAATGGTTTACTACAATAACATTTTCTATTGATAATTGTTTAACATAAAACTCCATTTATCTATTGAAATAAGCAATCGCATATAAACACCTATATTACTCTTTTTTGTCTTAAATTTCTTATCACGACAAAGTTATCCAGAATTGTTTCAAACTACAAGACATTAAGCATAATTAACTTCACCATCTAATTGATACATAGCTGGTTATATAATAATACTATAAGCTATTGTCCTCATCTATTAGTTCGCCCAATTTCTTAACTACATTGCGATGCAAATAACAAACATAATCGTCATTTGTTCATATCAATAATTTGACATCAAAAATACAGATACTATTTTTCTTTTTAGAAACAAAAAAAGGATTACCCCTTTCAACAGAAGCAATCCTTTTAATTTTAAAAAGCACAACAAGTATTTATTTGTAGCTCTCTTTCACAAAGTCAGCATCATTAAGGTAGTCATAGCTCTCCTTAACTCCTTCTATCGGAGTACCAGTATATCTCTCAACCTCAACAATATTATATTTAACTCCCGATTTATCCATATCATTATAGATAGCCTCAAAGTCAACTTTTCCACTTCTTCCCAACTCCATTTCATCTTTAATATGTAGAAGTTCAAAGCGTCCCTCATAGTTATTGAAGTAGTCAACGGGGTTCTTTCCACCTTCACCAACCCAATAAACATCCATTTGGAAGAATACTTTGCTAGGATCAGTATTGTTTAAAAGATAATCATACATCAATTCACCTTCAATTTCATTAAATTCAAAGTTGTGATTATGATATCCAAACTTCATACCAGCTGCATTACATTTCTCGCCTACTTGATTATAATAGTCACAATAAACCTGCAAATCGGCCAAAGTAGTAGGTGTTGGCATCCAAGGAGCAACAATATACTTCATTCCAGCATCTTTATGTGCTTGTATTGCTGTATCCCACCAAGCCCAAACTGCTTCCCAATCTGTTTCAGAAGGATTTTCTGCTAATGGGAAAGTAGCGTGAGATGATAATACCTCCATCCCAGCATCTTCAATTGACTTTTTAAAATCTTCAGGGCTCATACCATAAAACTTACCGTCATTATATCCTGCAGCTTCTACTCCAGTATATCCTATTTCGGCAACTGTGGCAATGGTACCTTCATAATCTGCCTTAATATCATCACGAACCGAATACAACTGAATATAAATATCCTTTTTTGACTTCTCTACCTCTTCGCTTTGTCCTTGCTTACATGAAGTAACTACGAAAAGAGCACTTAGCATAAAAGCTAATGTATAAATATATTTTTTTCTCATATTATATCTATATTAAAAAAGAATATCCTCGTATTATAATATGAGAATATTCTTCTTATGATTAATGTTTTAGTCTAAAATTTTAACCTTAATGTTGCGGAACCATACATCATCGCCATGATCTTGAAGACCAATATAACCTTCACGATCAGGACCACCACAATTGTTCAACAATTCAAATGCAAGAGGCCATTTATCTTCGCTAAACTTACTAGCCTGAAGCATATCAGTCCATTGTTGTGTCCATAGATGATACTCTACCACGTTCTCATCATTCTGGTTATGAACCACAGTCCCTTTATAAACCATGATTTTTGCTTTATTCCACTCTCCGTATGGATTTTGATTTTGTGGAACAGCAGGAATCATATCATAAAGAGAAGCAGACTGACGATTATTGTCTTTTCCTAATTTAGCATCAGGGTGATTAGCATTATCCAGAACCTGATACTCAGGAGCAGAAATATAAATAGGCTCCATACGTGTGTTTCCATTTTCATCGGTAGTAGAAACCTCTTGAGCTAAATAGAAAATTCCTGAGTTACCACCTTTAGAAACCTTCCACTCAAGCTCCAACTCAAAGTTTTTGAATTTATGAGCAAAGATAATGTCACCACCATCACCGTCTTGAGCTTCTCCACCTCCTGATCCGTTAAACTTAATAGATCCATCTTCGATAGTCCATTTACCTGGCACGTCGTCTCTTCCATATCCACGCCATCCTTTAAAATCGCTACCATCAAAAATCACGATATAACCATCCTCATCAGTTGTAAATTCCGACAAGTCGGCTTGTGGATTATTCAAAGTAACATACTCTGGAGTCTCACTAACTGCAGCTTCATCAGCCTCGTTAGTTTTCTTTGCATTGCCTCCACATGATATCAAAGCAGCGGAAGCCAAAAAACATGTAAATACATAAATTGCTTTTCTCATACTAATAATATATTTTCAATTTTGTTTTTAATCACGAAACAGCCGCTATCAATATAATATCGATAGCTACTGTTTCTAAAAAATTATAATTCTATCTCAATTATGGCATATCTGGAAGTTTCCAGCCATTTTTGTAAGTGTGCTTAATAAGCTCTTCTGCAAAAGCATTAGCATCAACTGGTTCAGTAAATGTTTTATCAAAAGTTGGGTGACCATCAGTAATTTTAAATCCATCCTCAACGATAGATCTAATTTTAGCATCAGATGGAATATTAGTGAATTTCATATTCTCACCATCCCAATGCAACTCTTGATTCAAGCTTTGCAATCTTACACCCAATACACCCATAACTACCATCTCGTTGAAAGGACCTGCTTCAGAGAATGGAGAAGCGGTTTCTACTCTGTTCTCTGGGCTCTCTTTACAAGCACGTACCCAATCCATTTCGTGAGAAGTAGTAACTTCACGCTGAGTCTTTGGAGAAGAAGGAGTTCTACCCGATACTAACCAAGGATTAACACCATAGCAACCACAGATAAGTATATCTTTAGTACCATAGAAAATAGCACCACCACCTTGATCATTTAAACTCTTACCTGCAGGAACACCCTCAGGACGGAATGGAATCAATCCACCATCATACCAGTTAACCTCAACTTCAGGCATACCCACCTTCGGTAAGTTATCTCTTTCTGGGAACACATACTTAACCATTTGTGCAGAAGGAGCACTATCATTAAGAAGCATTGTAGAAGTTCCTTGTACTTTAGTTGGATATCCCAAGTTTAGACCTTTAAACACAGGATGAAGGATATGACAAGCCATATCGCCCAAAGCACCTGTTCCGAAGTCCCACCAGCCACGCCAATTCCATGGATGATAAATTTCGTTGAAAGGACGCTTAGCTGCTGGCCCAATAAACAGATCCCAATTCAAAGTTTTAGGAATTCTGTCAGCTTTCTTCGGAGTCATAAGACCCTGTGGCCAGATTGGTCTATCAGTAAAAGTATCCACTTTAGTTACCTCACCAATAACACCGTCTCTTATCCAATCAATAACTTGTCTAACACCAGGACCAGATGAGCCCTGATTACCCATACTTGTAGCAACTTTGTGTTTAGCAGCCAGTTTTGTCAACAATCTTGATTCGTAAACACTATGCGTTAATGGTTTTTCCACATACACGTGCTTACCCATTGTCATAGCATCAGCAGCAATAATAGCGTGAGTATGGTCGGCAGTTGCCACCATTACACCATCAATACTACTTCCTAGCTCATCAAACATTTTACGATAATCATAGTATCTCTTTGCATTTGGGAAATGATTAAAAGTGTTCTGGCTATACTTCCAGTCAACATCGGCAAGACCAATAATGTTTTGGCTCTCCATATTCTTCAATACGCCTGAACCTCTACCTCCTACTCCTACCCCTACAATGTTTAGTTTATCACTAGGAGCAGTGTAGCCCATACTTTTTCCAAGTACCGTCGATGGTACTACAGTTAATCCTACAGCGGCAGTTGCGCCTGCTTGGAGAAACCTTCTTCTTGACATTTTTGATGACATACTTTGTATTTTAGATTAAAAAAAATGGTAATTTATATTTACTACCTACTTTTGAAACTTACACTTTTTAGCTAAAAAGCAAGTCTAACTTTCAGATATTGGCGTAAAAATAGCAATTAATAACGACCTATAAAAGAAATATATAAAATAAACGATAAATTTCAATACTTTTTGACATTAATTAAAGCCATAAGCAGCTTTTCGCATATCCTTTTCAGAATTAAACGGCTTAGATGGTTTCAAGTATTTCTCCAGAAACTTATGAATTGTAAATCTTATATCAGTAGCCTCTTTGGTATCAATTCTATCAAATCCATGTCCCCCAGAAGCCTCCTGAAAAATATTATATCCAAAATCTTTATTATATTTTTTCAAAGTCTCAATCATCAGCTCCACCTCTTCCACATACACATCATTATCATTAGTATTAGTATATATCATCAAAGGCTTATCCAGGTTGGAAGCATAACTAGTAGGCGAACGACGTGCATATTCTTCAGGATTATCATCGATACTCTCACCTATATGATAAGGTGCAGTAAAGTATGCAGTGTAACTATCATCATGAGATTCTAATCTGTTTTCAAGATCACTTACTGGCACCCCAGCAAAAGCACATTGATACTTGTCGCCATGTTGCAACACCTGCATCAACGATATCATACCGCCGTGGCTCCACCCAATCACCCCAACCCTATCTTCATCCACAAAGCTATAATTCTCTATCATATAGTTTCGGCTTTCTAATACATCATCATTTTCACGCCCGCCATAATCAATATTCTCGTAAGTTGCCTTTCCATAGCCTGTACTACCCCTATATTCTGCCGATACCACAATATAACCCTGAGCAATAAGCTCTCGAACTATATGAACATAATAGGTTGAAAAATCTGCATGAATACCACTATGAGGTAGCACAATGAGAGGATACTTCTCATCCACATCCACATCTTTGGGAATAAATACATAAGTATAAAACTGCAATTTATTATTTGCAAACTTACTATTTGGATCTAATGGTTTCCATCGAGGTGTACTCGTAAGCCTCACCTTATCTACATAAGCCACATCCTCCATTCTTTTAAACCACATAATATCATCTACCTGTTTGGAAAGAGCATCAAAGCGATGCCTATAATCAGCAAGTTGTCTTTCAAGCTTACCAATATGCTTTAGTAGTTCATCGTGCGACTGAGCATATGAGCACCCTACCACCATCAGCGACAGAGCGATTGAGATAAATCTTTTTTTCATGTTATTTCTATATTAGTATGTTAGACATAGCAAAGTTAATAACAAATCACAAATAATCTTTCATTTAACCCAATATATTAAAAATGAATGAACTAACCAGTTAATCAACTCGTTTGAAACATAGAATACACAACTTACAAAAGGTATTTAATCATATAAAACAATCAGATTATGGAAAGTAAAAGAAGTTTTATAACAGTTATCGCATTACTATTCATTTTCTTCGGATGCAACAATCCCCAAAAGAGTAATAGTAATGCAGAGTCTGCAGAGGAATCAAAAGAGGAAGTTTACGAAGCTCACCTAACAGCTCTAAACACCAATTATACAAATCTTGAGACAACTGGTGTGGCACGTTTTGTTGTAAAAGACAACAAGATACATGTAACAATCAATGTTGACAATGCACCTCCATTAATCGAGCATTGGCAACACTTTCATGGTTTTCCAGAGGTAGGCAAGTCAGCCGAATGCGTATCCGAAGCTCAAGATGCAAATAATGATGGGGTACTAGATGTGATAGAAACCGAGGTAGTATCAGGCACCACAATGGTACCTTTCAATAAGCTACCCGTAGAAATGATAATCCCTACAGACACATACCCAATAGCCGATGAGAATGGAAGCTACAGATACGAAGCCGAAATTTCGTACGAAGGTATGTCTAAAGCATTTGCCGAAGCATTTGGTGGAAGTGAGCTAAACTTAGACGATCGTGTATTATATATTCATGGTGTAGTTCCAGACACTAAACTTCCTAAAACTACTCAATCAATTGGAGATATACCAGCACACGTGACCCTACCAATAGCTTGTGGTAAAATAATGAAGGTCAACTAAAGCATAGAGCATATTATATATAATGTGTAATATTATTTTTTTGGATAATAAAGAAATCGATTGAGCATAATACAAAGCTCAATCGATTTTGTTTTATATAGCTATACTAAATACTAGAAATAACATTTCAAGCCTAAAGCCACCTGGTTACCTTTAGGCCCTTTATTATTCATAAAAAGATCAAGGGGCGAATAAGTAGCAAACACACCAAAATCGCCAAAACCAGCTTGAGCAATAAAATCAAAACTTACGGGACGAATATTTAGCTCACCCGGCATCTTTAGTTTTTTCTTTCTGCCATCTTCATTGTACCAAACTTTAGACGACGATGCAGTTTTGATTTTACCTACAACCCCAGCATTGATAAAGAATGAAGAGAAAACGCGACCAGGCGAGTTATATTCTAACAACAGAGGCACAGTAAGATAGGTAAAATGCAAACGTGACGTATTATAGTCTGCACCCGAAGCAGTAGTAGTAATAACTGATTTATAATCAACCACCTCAATTGCCTTATTAGTTTGCAAGTGCACCGAATTAAACTGGATACCCATACCCAAAACAATTCTCATACTACTAATACCAATACCGCAAGTAGCACCACCAATGTCAAGATTATATTGTAGCGATGTGCCTGAATTTACTACCGAAGCCAACTCCCCATCAAAATTAGTTTGCTCAGGCAAGTTTGTAAAACCTACCCCAAATCCATTCCAGTGCGAATTGAAATGACGAGCCCTCTTACTCTTTGGTCTAAACACCTCAGGTATCGATATCTCAAACCTATTATCATACTCTCGCTCCACCACTCGCTCATCGTCATACATAGCTTCATATCTAAGCTCATTACGAATAGTATCACCACTCTCGTTTATCTCAAAAACTATAATCTGCAAGTCTTTATCTCCATCCAATATCTCTATAGTCTTGTTTTTATAGTTAAACACTGTATCGTTTGAAAACAACCCCACAGCCAATAATGGCATAATTGACAGCGCAAAAGCCACAATAAATATTACTCTTTTCATGTGATATTTTTTCAGTTTGTTATAAATATTCCTGTTACTTTCTCTTCAAAAACATATTATCGATAGTCTCCTCCGAATCCTCGTCACCCACCATATATATTAATGTGGCTTTATGATTATCATCCACTTTAAATAAAATATACCGGATTAGTTGCGTATTATCATCTCGCAATTGATAATATCCTGACGAAATCACCCCATTTGCAACCACCTCCTTTATCTTCGTTGCATTTTTCTTATCAGTCTCCAAGCTATTCTGAATATCATTAAATATAGCTTTATCATAGTTGATGGTAAGGCTACGATATTGGTTAAGTCCGTAATTCTTTAACTCCTTCGATTTTCCCGACAGCACCACCATAACAGCCCCCTTCTGCTTACCATATTTTTCGAATATAGAGTTTATCTTCAGATCGGCCTGGGCATACATTGCCGATGATGCAAGCATCAAAACGAACACAATTATATATTTAGGTTTTAATCTCATATCATTGTTTTTATACATTCCATTATCTAATCATCAAACATTGCACTCAATTGCTCCTCGATAATATTATTGTCAAGAGTAGCATTATCCACCGCATTCTCAAAGTATTTAGTCACCACCTCAGGGTCGTATATTTTCTTTCCGTCAACCCACACATAGCTTTTTGATTTTTGAAGATTTAGGTGACCTACAAGTAAAAACATTCCCACAATAAGAGAAGCTGCAACCGACGATATCGAAACTATCAACCGTTTTACCTTCCTACTTTTCTCTCTGCGCTCAGCTTCCTCGTCTCTAATTTCATTTAGCACCGCAATTGCTTCTGTCTCATCGGCCATATACTCAAATATAGGCTGCAGATATTTATGTTCAGGCGATACGTTTGAGCTCAATAAATACTCTCGCAATAACCTCTCATCCTCAGTAGAACTTAATCCATCAAAATATCTATTTATAATCTCATCTATTTTCATAATTCAATCCTCCTGTTTTTTGATAAGCAATCACCAGATCACGCAAACGCTTTCGTGCTCTAGATAAATTATTTCGTACCGACTCGTTATTTATCCCCATAATTGAAATAATCTCATCAGTATCATATCCCTCAATATCTTTCAAGCGAAGCACTTTTTGTTGCAGTGGTGGCAGCATCTTGATTAAGTCTCTTATAGCTCCCCTTATCTCCTTTCTCTCAAGTATTGTGTCGGGCAGTTGCTCCGTTTCGTATCTAAGCTCAGATATAGTGTCAGCATCAACCTCCACTTTTCTAACCCTTACTTTATCAATACTCATATTCCTAGTCATTGTTACACACAGTGCCTTAATATTTTCGTACTGTGTCAGATCGTTTCGCATATGCCATATCCGTAGGCACACCTCCTGCACCACATCTTCTGCATCATCTTTGCATCCTGTGATGCGCCGAGCAATCCTATGCAAATCGGGACGCACCTCTGATACTATATTTTTATATTCGGCAATGTTCATACTCTATATACATGACGAAACTAGGGGTAGAATTGTATCATCGAAAGAGAAGTTTTTCATAAGTATTTTTTCAGGGCAAGCCAACAGGCTGTAATTCAATAGGCAATAGGAATACTAAGGTCAGATAATTATCTCACTAAGCGCATACCAAACCATACGGCTGCTACCCCCAGCACTATACTGCCAATGATGTAAATGGCAAGAAGCACCCATTGCTGTTGCTCAATAAGTCGAAGATTTTCGAATGCGAAAGTAGAGAAGGTGGTAAATCCACCACAAAACCCAACTATAAACAGTAGGCGGAAGGCCTGATTATCGGGTTGGTGCAACAACATCCATCCAGATAATAAGCCTATCAATAAACTGCCCACTATGTTCACCGTCATGGTGCCGGCAAACATCCAAGCACCATGAGCAAACCTTATTATAAATTTTGATACCAAATATCGAAGCGCACTGCCAATACCTCCTCCAAGAGCTATGTACAACAAATCTTTAAACATTCAATAGATTTTAATAGACTACACTTTATATACTGTTCCGTTATTTACATAAAACAGATATCCACTCACATTATCATATCCCATTTCTTTGATAAGCCTCACATAGTGTTGCACCTGTTTTACATATTTCTGATCTTCCACCTCACCAAATTTATAGTCAACCACCACTACCTCATCTTGGCTAAGCATCACCCTGTCGGGGCGACTAAGTCCATACTTTGAATCGAGCACCTGCATCTCATTCAACACTTCATATCTGCCTGAATACCATTCGGCCACTTCATCTATTGATAAAACAGTGTTTAAGTGCTGTTTAATTGCCTCTTTTACATCAGCTTCTATCTCGCCCGCCATATATCTCACCTCAATAGCATTATCAAGATCGGACAAAGTTTTTACCTCACTAATAATTTCGTGCATCATAGTTCCGTAGGCACGGCTACCATCATCAGTAAAAAACCCAACTGAGCTTAATCTCAATTTCAATCTATTATCAAATGGAATAGACTCCCACTTATCCGAACTAAACACTAAATCAGTAGTTGCGCTTTCTTTAGTCTCCACATTAGATATAGTACCCATATCAAATAGGTTTTTTTCCCTATCTAAATATATATCGAGGGGCAACACACCATTATCACCCTCTTGCGCTGTTTCTAAAACGCTCCACAATAGCGAAGCAATATCCGAAAAACTATCTTTTTGTAGTTTTGGTTTTGGAGCAAAGGCCACAATTCTATTTTTGGCACGAGTAAAGGCCACATAAAGCAAATTAAGATTATCGATATATGTGTGCAATTTCTCCTCCATATACTCTTCGTGAAATATAGTATCATTTAATGATTTTGAGTATTGCAGCGGAACAGCATCAAGCATGTCAAAGGGCGACTCCTTAGGTTTGCACCATAATATAGGACTACGATTTGGTTTATGATCAATATTCCAATTTAAGAAGGGCATCACTACAGCATTAAAGCCCAATCCCTTTGATTTATGAATTGTCAATAAGCGTATTGCATCCTGATCTTCGGGCGAAAAGAGAGACTTACGGCATCCTTTATCTTCCCACCACTCTACGAAATCGTTTGCATTTGATGAAGACTCAGTACTAAACTTAAGCACAATATCCAAAAATGCTTGAACGTACACATTCTCCTTTTCATCAAGCGTGTCTCGATGCATCGAAAAGAAAGCCTCCACCATCTCATAAAATGGTAGGGTAGAAATTTCGTTCAACCGCTCTTTCACATCTTCTGGAAAATCGCTATTACTTTTCTCAAAATATTCAGATATAGCTATGTCGGGGCTCATATTACGATGGAACATATTATACTCGTACACCGCCAACATACGCTTTGTATCATCTTTTGTATTACTAAAATATCTGATAAGTGCTACTGCAGCTCTCACACTCTGCGCATTGCCTATCACTAGTGCCTCATTGGATATTATATCGTATCTATATTTCGAATCAGGATGTTCATCTTTGTAGCGCAACAAAAACTCAGCTATCTGCACCGCCTCAAAGTTATACCTCACCAATATTGCAATGTCTTTCAGGTCGAACCCCTGATCCTGAAGACTCTCTAATTCAGCTGGCAATGCCTCTAATGCTTTCTCTTGCCACTTCTCATCTTTATCTTCATTATCTAAAAATGAGATTTTCACATGTCCCAAATCATTCTGTTTCTTCTTCGGCAGTAGTTGATGCACATTCTTATATGCCTCCATTATTTTGTGCATATGCTCGTTGTCATCCTCACCAACAGAGTTGTTATAATCAACCTGCAATAATCGCGCTGCATAGTGAAACACCGAGTTGTTGAAATTAACTACGTTAGCATCACTTCGCCAGTTTGTTTCCAGCACCTCATTAGATATAGCATCAGATCCAAAATCCACAGGTATTTCATTTTCCAAGATACCCCAATCGGAGTTTCTCCATCTATATATACTTTGCTTCACATCGCCCACAATAAGATTGAACCTACCATACGACAAGCTCTCACTAATTAGCGGCATAAAGTTTTGCCACTGCATGGATGATGTATCCTGAAACTCATCAATCATAAAATTCATAATATGAGTTCCAGTTTTTTCATATATAAAAGGGGCATCACTATCCTCAATAATCTTATTGAGAAGCTCCGTAGTGTCAGACAAGAATAGAGTATTGTTCTCTTTTTGAAATTCAGCCAGTCTATTTCGCACATCATTTAAAATACCCAAAGTGTAGAAATTTCTAAGTACACTTTTGGCACTATTATAATATAATGTGTCGGCAGCATGAGCAATGGCCTGCTTCACACAATCGTTGAGCCCATTGTGATAAGCCTGCTCCACCTCATACACCTTTTTGGTGGTTTTTGATGTCCAATTATCGATATTATCCTCACAATTAATAAGCCTAGATGTAGGCTCTACAAAATCTTTATTAGCCCACTTTACAAACAAGCCAAAACCTGAGGATTTCCCATATTTTATATCGGCATATGTAATATCGTTATTTGCCATCACAGCAAGTGCCTTTTCGCCTATGCTCTTAGCATGTTGTTCCCATTGGTTGGTAATCTTCACCAATTCTTTTCTATACTGCTTCAGATGCTCCTTATCGCTTATTTTTATATCGCTTCCCGACGATAGCTGCTTATACTGTTCATTGAACAACTGCCTTGCCAAATCAGCAATATTCTCTTTTATATTCCAACTCTTACCATCAGCTATTTGATTTCTCATATAGTCCAAAATCCACCCCGCAAGATCCTTATTAGTGGGCTGATCAAGCTCCAGAATCATCAAATCAACTATTTGATTAAGAATAAAATTTTGGTCAAGCTCTATTTTATATCCGCCAGACAAACCCATCTCGCGAGTGAACGCACGCATAGTTTGCTGAAAAAACTTATCGATAGTGCTAATTGAAAAAGAGGAGTAATCGTGCAATATATTTTCAAGTATGCTTTTAGCCCTACCACTTAGTTGAGCATCCGATAAGTTGAATGTTTTAGAAAGATTTTCGTGATAATCAGATTTGTCACCTTTAGCCAATATGTTCAACTCCTCCACAATACGCGTCTTCATCTCGTCCGTGGCCTTATTGGTAAAGGTAACAGCAAGAATAAATTTATATTGATTATCGGCCGAAAACAACAAGCGAAGATATTCACCCGTCAGTCGATGTGTTTTTCCTGAACCAGCCGATGCCTTTATCAGAAGTAACTTTTCAGTATCAGATAATTCGTGATTTTGCATACCCCTCCTTTTGAAGAATTTCGAGAACTTTCTGTCGATTATCACCCTGAACAATCATTTCACCATCTTTAGCCGAGCCACCCACCCCACATTTGGTTTTAAGTAGCTTGCCCAAATCTTGCAAATCTTGATCTGATCCAATAAACCCTGTGATAAGCGTAACGGCCTTGCCCTTTCTGTTTCGTTTGTCAAGGCTTATCCGAAGCATCTGCTTACCTTTATCTATTGTATCTTGCACATCATCATCGCTATCCTCATTATAATGATAATCAGGATTCGTTGAATACACAATATTGAGTCTTTTCTTCCAGTCGTTCATTTTAGCATTCCTTTCTTTAGTATATATGTAAGTACGAAGATACAATTTTTTCGGTTTTTACGTAAAATACAATTCCAAAAAGGCATTATTTTATTATGAATCTTACAGCCAACAGTCAATTAACATTTAGAGAGAGACAAGAGCCAAAAGTGTTAATATTTTAACAGATACAAATACACCAACCGTAAACCCCTGCAAACCTGCACTTTACAATGAGATTGTTTTTACCCACTCGGCGCCGACCCCCCAATCCCCAGTTGGGGAAACCATTTTTCGAGTTCGAGTGGCAATCCCCAGCTGG
>CAYTQG010000023.1:14028-31894 GCA_964439965.1 uncultured Proteiniphilum sp. | reverse complement strand
GCGCGGAGACCAAGGTTTTGGTGCTCTTCGTCTAACTTTTTGAGGTAGTCAAGCAAAGGTTGCACTCGATGTTCCTCAACAACTGTGAGGATTGCATTATTGAGCGATGGCCATGCGTGGCTGCCGTAGTGTGGTTGGCCTGTTTGGCTGCCACGTCCTAGAACCTCTTTCCAGGATGTGAACCCACGTATATTTAGTCGTGCCAAGTCGTCCACTATCTGCTCGTAGTGCGCTTGGTCTAATATAATCATTACTGCTTTCATATTTTGACTGTTGGCTAATAGCCTTTGGCCCAAAGCGTCAGGCTATTAGCTGATTGCATTTTAATTTTAATTTATAGTCTAATTTTATTCCAATAGCTAAAAGCTAATAACTTATAACTATTCGCTGACTGCCAATTTCTCTCTATGCTTACGTCTATTTCTCCTCACTCCATTACCTCCAAATATAGAGTATAGAGCTGGAACAAGAATAAGAGTGATAATTGTAGAGAATGTCATACCACCAATAATGGCTACTCCTAATGCTTGCCACATTTCGGAGCCCTGACCCGTACCTACCGCAAGAGGAATCATACCCAGAATAGTGGTAAGGGTAGTCATAAGCACTGGACGAAGCCTTGAGCGACCACCATCGATAACTGCCGTGATAATAGACATACCACGCTCGCGGTTAAGGTTGATATAGTCGATAAGTACAATACCATTTTTCACCACCATACCCACAAGCATCACAAGACCCACAAGACCCATAATACCTAATGGCTCGCCAGTAATAGACAATAGCAATAATGAACCAATAAAGGCAAACGGAACTGTAAGAATAATGATAAACGGATATGTAAGCGATTCGAACTGAGATGCTAGAACAATATACACTAGCAAGCTCACAATCATAAGCAGCAAACCTAAATCGGCAAATGCCTCTTGCTGATCCTCAACCGAACCACTAATCTCTACTTGCACTCCCGATGGAACATCTGTTGATGCAATTACGGCATTCACATCATCCACAATATCACTTAGTGCACGTTTATAAATAGAGCCCTCTACCGTTACGATACGTTGACGATTTTTACGGTCGATTTGTGGAAGTGATGAACTCTCAACTACTTTACCCACATCTTTTACTCTCACGCCCACTCCTGCAGGATTATAAATCAATATATTCTCTATATCTTCAATAGATTGACGATAAGGCTCATCATATCTCACTCGGATATCATACTCCTCGCCATCCTCACGGAATTTCGACATCACAAGTCCGTTGATACGGTTACGTACCACTGTGGCAGCCGAAGCCATATTCAGACCATTTGTAGAGAGTTTTTCTCTATCAAAATCAATATGGTATTCCATACGGTAGTCCTTTCTGGTAATAGTGATATCACGAAGACCAGCAACACTTTCAAACTTTGTTTTTAGTTCGGTAGCCACCTCATCAGTCTCAGCTAAGTCATAGCCATATACCTCAACCTCAACCTTGTTTCCGCCACCCATACCCATATTGCCACCGCCTGGTTCTACTATATAACGATGTAGCTCGGGCATTGCCGCAAGTTCAGTACGAAGTTCGTCCGAAACATCAAACATAGATTTTTTACGATCCTTAGCGGGTACCATTCTGATATTATATTTTATAATATTAGGCCCATTATCCTGCATAGCAGCAAAGGTATTATCATCGCTAGCCTGTCCCACTGAGTACGACACGATTCGCACTTCGGGATATTTATCATTAATAATACCTACAATCTTATCAGCAGCATCTCTCGAAACTTCCATTCTAGTGCCTGGAGGAGTTTCGACAGTCATAGCAATAACATCATTATCGGCCTGAGGCATAAACTCAGTTTTAAGAGTTAGAGCCGAATATACAACCCCGCCAATAAAAACAGCTATAACTATAAGCATTACTAAGCCTCTACGTCTGGTAACAAATCTTAGCAAGCGTGCATAGCCAAGGTCTAGCTTATCAAGCATTGGTAAAATAGTTTTTTGATACCATCTATCGAAGCCCGTTATTTTCATATTCTTTGAGCTGCGCATCATCTTAGCACTCATCATAGGAGTGAGCGAAAGTGAAATGATTAATGACAATCCGATGATAATGGTAACCATCCAACCCAACTGGTTGAACAAAATACCTGCAAAGCCACCAACCATAGTCATAGGCAAGAATACGGCAATAATAGTAAGCGTAGATGCAATAACGGAAAGCGACACCTCTTCAGTACCATAAATAGCCCCCTGATCGGGACGGCTACCACGCTCGATGTGTGTAGTAATATTTTCGAGTACCACAATGGCATCATCCACCACCATACCAATGGTAATAGAAAGAGCCGAGAGCGAGATAATATTAATGGTATTACCCGTTATATATAGATATATAAACGATCCGATAAGCGATACTGGAATTGTAACCATAATAATAATAGTGGCTCGCCATCTTCCTAAGAAAAACAGAACTACAATACCTACAATGATAAGAGCAAGGATAATAGTTTCGAGCAAACTATTAATTGATGTTTTAACCTCATCCGAAGTATCCATCACTGACACAATCTCGATATCAGGAGGCATATTTTTCATCAACTGTGGAATCTCTTTCTTTATTGCATTAGCAATAGCCACAGTGTTGGCTCCCGTTTGCTTTTGAATCACGATAGAAGCACTACGCTCGCCGTTGGTATAGTTTTCCATCACACGTGTTTGCAAAGTATCTTTCACAGTTGCCACATCACGCAGATATACTGGTCGCCCCTGTGTGTTTCCTACCACAATATCATTGAGCTCGTTACTTCTTTTAAACTCACCCTCTAGACGCAACATATAGGTTTGCGAGCCCACATCAAAGTTACCCGCTGGCACATTCAGGTTTTCGGCAGCAATAATCTGAGCTATCTGCTCAATACCAATATTATAAGCCTCTAGCTTTTGAGGGTTCACATTAACCTGCACCTCACGCTGTGGAGCACCCGACACCGACACAGTACCCACACCGGGGATACGATTGAGCGGATTGGCCACCTGATCGTCTAATATCTTATACAGCGCACCCGAACTCTCTTTGGCAGTAGCCGAAAGCACCATCACGGGAATCATATCCGAGCTAAACTTCAGCAGCATTGGGTCTTCGGTGCCATCGGGTAAGAAACCGGATATCATATCCACTTTGTCTCGGACATCGTTCATAATCTCCGTCATATCGGAGCCAAACTCAAACTGAAGCATAATTAGCGACATACCATCACGCGAGCGTGAAGTGATATGCTTGATGCCCTCAGTAGAATTGAGCACATCCTCAAGCGGACGCGTTACGTTTGCCTCCACGTCGTCGGCTCCCGCACCTGGGTAAGCCGTCATCACAGATATCATACTCATATCGATATCTGGATAAAGGTCAATTGGTAATTGGCGGTAAAACATCAATCCTATAAGCACAACACCAATAAAAATTAGCGAGGTACCCACTGGATTTTTAACCGCATTATTATATAATTTCATATTTGTCTTATTTTCGTTTTAATGACTGTGTTAACTATTGCACTACCTCCACCTCTGTGCCATCAATCAGGTTGGAGTTTCCTTCCACTATCACCCTATCACCAGTAGTTAAGCCCGACACAATTTCGTACTTATTGTCGATTCTTGTTCCAAGCTCCACCAAGGTGTAGTAGGCTACTCCATTTCTTTCTACAAACACAAATCTATCATTAGATCCAGTTTGCTTACGAACAGCCTTATCTGATATTAGTGGACGATCGTGAGCACCAAAATTAATAGTTACGCGCGAGAACATACCTGGACGAAGACGCTGGTCGTTGTTTCGAACCTCAATTTCGACAGGGAAAGTGTGCGACATAGAATTAATTGTGGGATGAATAAGTGATACCTTACCCTCAAACACCTCACCTGGCAATGCATCAGCACTCACATCCACTGTCATACCCTTATAGATAGTATTATAGTATGTTTCGGATACGTTGATTATCACCTTCACAGGGTTAATATTCTCGATTGTCAGAATGGGAGCTCCAGCAGCCATATCTCCAGCATCGAAGTTACGAGCCGTTACCACACCACTTATGGGGCTCACAAGCTTAGTGTTTTCGCCTAAGTTGCTCAGTGCAGTTTGGGCTACATCTAATTGCACCTTCATTTGGTCTAACTGCTGTTTTGATACACCACCCACCTCATAAAGCTCTTTGAAACGCTCGTAATCTTGCTTCAAGTTTTCAAGCTGAATAGCCTGTTGCGAATAGTTGGTTGCATCCATTGTTACAAGAGTTTGCCCCTTTGCAACTTTCGAACCCACATCCACACTAATAGTTCTTATACGTCCCCCCATTGCAGGAGCTATATTATTCACAGTGTTTGCCTCAATATTTGCAGTAAAGGTAGATAGTTGATCCACCGACTCTAATCGAACCTCTTCTACTCGCACTTTTCTCACTTCGCTCTGTGTACTTTTTTTGCTCTCATCGGATTTGTTTCCGCATGATGATACAAAAACCAAAAGTGCCAGAGGCATAATTCTTAATAGTTTATTCGTTCTCATAATTAGTATGATGATATTTCTTTTATTATTTTTCTAATTCAAATTAATTGTTCTGTGTATCTATATCGTATCCCAAAGTTTTTTCAAGATCAGCCTTTGCAGCTAAATAATCATATATAGCATTACGATATTGTAGTTCGGCACTAGTTACGGCAAGTGCTGCAGCATTCACATCAACTATAGTACCCATACCAGTTTCGTATCTTTTTTGAGTTATTTCGTATCCCTTTTTAGCTTGAGCAACTGATGACTCGGTAGCTACAACCTGTTCAATACTTTTATTCATCATCTCGATATTGTTTTTTACAGACAATTTTAATCCACGTTCAATATCTTTGCGTTGTTCTTTCATTTGGAACAATTGTATCTCAGATTGCTTGATATTATTGTGGCGTTGACCACCATTAAAAATAGGAATAGCAAGAGTAATACCCGCCACTGAATATGGGTCCCAACGATAATTACTTATCTTAAAGTCGTTGTTTTGGCTCATATACATATAGTTGAAAGTAGAAGTAAGTGTAGGCAACAATTGCAACTTTTGCATTTCTAATCCTTTTTTAGCCATTTCAGTTTGCAAATCAAACTGTTTCAAATCGCTATTCGACGATAAGCTCTCATCCGCAGGCACAATTGCATTAAACATAGTTTCTTCGTAGTCGAGCAGCGAGCCATCTAGCTCTATCAACTGATCAGCATCAATACCCATAAGCATCTTTAGTTGCAATTCGGCTATCTTCATAGCATTTTCAGCTTGCAAAATATTAGGAATAATACCCTTTAGCCTAACCTCAGCGGTAATTACATCATACTCAGCAACAACACCCTGATTGAATTTATGTTTAATACTTTCAAGATTTATTGAATCGGTACGATATGTTTCTTTAAAAACATCGTAGCTCTCTTTAGCTAATAAATTGTTGTAAAATGACTTTTTTACCTGATTAGCCAAATCTATCTTAGAAGAGCGAGCCTGCTCGATAGTAAAATCAAGATCCACCTTACTAATCTGTATATTCTTCCAAAGCGAAGGCACCACTAAAGGCAAGTTGACAGTAACGCCACCTGACCACATATTCTTACGTCCCACTTGGATTCCCTCATTAGGATCAGCAGGCTCATCGGGAGTCATAGCACGCCCCAACACATCTAAAATTTTCAACTCATCGGGTGTAAATTTCGAAGGATCAACATCGCCCATAATATCAAAAGCACCATCCAAATACATAGTTTGACGCTTCAATGTACGTTGATACTGCCCAATCAAATCCACCTGAGGCATCAATGCCCCGTAAGCACTCTTTTTGGAGTATTGCTTTTTCGTAATCTCCATATCAGCCACCTTAATTGATGGATTTTCGTTGAGTGCAATATCGATTGCTGTATTCAAATCCACAATCAGCTTTGCTTCCTCCTGCGCCTTTAGTGGCTGCAAGGCAAACAATGCACAAATCGCTATCGTAGCGATATTTAGTCTCTTTGTAATCATATAATAGTTTAATTATTGTTCGTATTCTTTGAGATAGTTATCTACTATTTCTATTCCTTTACTTGTAGAAATGCCTCGTATAAAATTTATCATCATCGTAAAAAACAATTCCTGAAACGAAAAGGTTGGCTTTTCGATATAAGATGCTCTCATATAAGTATAGTTACTCTCCTCTACCAAAAAGGCGGCAACCTCCACGTTTAGTCCCTCTCTAATATACCCACCAGCAATACCATGCTTTAAATACTGTTTGAGATTGATTTTGTTTCTCTCGATATCTTCCAATATCATCTGATGAATGTCAGGATAATATCTTTCAATATCTTGGTAAAACTTTACTGAGGGCAAATCCATATCTTTATGATAGTCTATGAAATAGAGAAACACCTCTATTATATTTGCAGATTCTTGCAACAACTTATCAACTTTAATTGTTTTTTTCTCTTTCATCCTCTCAAGGTATTGCCTCAAGATATCCTCCTTATCTTTAAAGTTCTCATAAAGCGTTCGCTTCGAGATACCTAAAGATGACGCTAAATCGCTCATGGATACATTTTTGATTCCATATTGATAAAATTTGGCACCTGCTTTTTCTAATATTCTTTCTTTCAACATTATGATATTCTCCTAAAATAGTGTGCAAAGGTAACACAGAAAACCCGAAACATCAAAACGGTTTTCTTAGTTTTAACATGATTGGATGCATGTTTAACAAAGATTAGAGACAGAAATTATCTTATAGTTGGATGTAAGCTTTTGACAATAGGCAACTGATGATTAATTAATCAAACTTCGGAAAAACAAACCACTTTAACTTGGATAGTAATCTATTTTATGCCCTACATTTTATTCAGATTCCAGAAGCGACCGATTATCATAGTCAATATTTTGCTCAGACCCGGCACGTAGTTGTATTTCTGAAGTATATTTTTGCTCAAACCCGGGGCGTAGTCGAAAACCCGCCAAGTATTTTTGCTCAAACCCGGGACGTAGTCGAATTTCGGGGTATTTTTTTTGCCCAAACCCGGGACGTAGTTTGTCATTTTCCGCCATTTTTAGTTAAATACCGTTATAATTCGGAGCAAAAACGAGAAAATCTGCTCCAAAACAGCACGTAAAAGAGAAACCCGGGGCGGGTTTGGACCAAACCCGTCCCGTGTCAAAATAATGGGTTTCAATTTTGCCCCTTCACGGGCCGGGTCTAGCCTCATTTGCAAACAGATGTGAACAAAAAGTGACCGAAATGGCCAAAAAACTATTTATAAATGCTAAAAACCATCTTTTTCGCTCAAAACTAAGAAGATTTTATATCAAAACCAGACGGGTCATCGCAAATAAAATTTTTTTTATTCCATCACCGGACGGGTCTTGTAAAAATCGACTTTTTGAAGAAATTTCGAAAAGCTGCAAACTACTGAAAACAAGCCATGAAACTATTTTTAACAGAAAAAGGAGCGTTCTAAAAGTGAAAATATTAACATTACACCAGAGTATTTTGATAGTGAAAAAGGATAAATGTTAATACAGTAATTAGTTCTAAACATTATCCTTCTACCTACTCTATAAAAAAATAATTATCTTTGCCTAAAATAAGTAACTCATGATACGATTTCCGAATGCAAAAATCAACTTAGGATTAAATATAGTGTCGAAGCGAGATGATGGTTATCACAATTTAGAAACAATTTTCTATCCAATAGATATAAAAGATGCTTTGGAGGTGGTGCCTGCTAAAGAAGGGGTGACAGAGGCATATAGATTTTTCCAATCTGGAATACCTATTGCTGGAGATGAAGAGCACAACTTGGTAATAAAGGCACTGAAGCTAGTAAAACAAGAGCGAGAAATACCACCCATAGATATCTATTTGCACAAAACAATACCATTTGGTGCTGGCTTGGGAGGTGGTTCGGCAAATGCTTCGGCAATGCTACACTTGCTCAACGATATGTTTGAACTTAAATATAATCATGACAAGATTATCAATTTAGCACAAAAACTGGGAGCAGATTGTCCTTTCTTCATCAACAACAAGCCTGCATTTGCAACTGGAATTGGTGAAAATCTAGAAGAGGTAGAGTTAGACCTAAGCAATTATCACTTTGCTATAGTGAAGCCTGATATTTGGGTAAGCACTGCCGACGCATATTCGATGATTACACCACAAATGGCGGAAATATCACTAAAAGAGGTAATAAAAATGCCCATTACCGATTGGAAAAATGTAATGATAAATGACTTTGAGCAGCCAATTTTCAAAAAATATCCCCAAATTTGTGAAATCAAAGAAGAGCTTTACAATCAAGGTGCCATTTATGCATCTATGAGCGGGTCGGGTTCTTCAGTATTTGCAATATTTGATAGAAAACCCAATATTGAGGGATTATTTCAACAACACTTCGTGTGGATACAATAAATCAACTGCTGGAAACAATTATTAATAAAAAAAAAGATAAAACAGTTACATTAAAATGAGATTTAAAACTCTATTAATTGCATTAATTGCAACGCTTCCATTGGTGGCGCAACAAAAAGTAATGCCTGAAAGCATTAAAAATTTTGGCCCAATAGAAGTGACAAAACCAGTGTTGCTAGACAGCACAAATCTGAAAGATGCCAAGTTTAATGATGAAATGCTACTTTCGTATTCGATAGCATTTCCTGAACAGGCTAAGTTTACAAACGAATTGACACCCGACACGGCTGGGTTTTTCAATCTTAAAAAGCCAAGAATAGGGCATGAGTTTCAGCTATTTTCGTTCTACGTTTCGGGCGATAGATATGGAAAGGGAAAAATAACAGTAACATCACCCAATAGGCTTGAACTTTGGGTTGATAATGACAAAAAAGGTACCAAAACTGCATTAAATGATAGCATACACAACGCCGGAACGGTGGATGCTAACCTCAATGGATTTACAAGCAACGCAAGGGTAATTGTGAAACTATTGGCATCGGCTGATGATAAACTTGACCCATCAATTAAGATAGAGATTGCCCCTGAAAAGGAAGATTCACTTCTAACTTATACCTTTGATGATATGAGAGCTAGGCGCATCAATATTAAAGATATAATGGAGGGTAGCAGAGTTAGCAACTCAACCATCTCGCCAAGTGGTCGCCTAATACTATTGAGATTATCGACAACCCTACCCGGTGGAAGAGGGCAAGGACATGTTCAGGTGTATGATACACGCGAAAAGAGAATTGTTTGGTCGGAAGCTTCGGCGCGTCAAATGTTGAACTGGATGCCTAAATCAGACCTACTATACTATGTGGAGGATAGCGAAAATGGAAGAACTTTATATACACTAGATCCTATAAACAATACTTCGAGTGTATTGGCAAACAATTTACCAAGAGAAAGTTTTAGATTTGCACCCGACGAAAAATCTATATTTTTCTCAACCAAGGAGACGATTAATGCTACAAGTCCAGCGGGACTAAAACGCATGATGGGTATAGATGATAGACTGCCAGGCAATCGCGACAGATATTTTATCAATAGATTCTTTTTAGATTCGGGGTTGACGCAGCAACTAACATTTGGCAAACAAACTGCTTCGCTTAATGATATTACCGAGGATGCTAGCAAGCTACTGTTTAGAGTTTCGGAAGAGGATTTGAGTGAGCGCCCGTTCCGAAAGAGCTCGCTTTATATGCTAGACTTGCACACTATGGAAATTGATACAATTTGGAAGGATGAGAGATTTGCAGGATATGCACAATTTTCGCCCGATGCTAGTAAGCTTCTGATTCAGGGCTCACCCGAATCATTTAATGGAGTTGGACTAAATATTAAGAAGGGACAAATAGCTAATAGCTACGACTCACAATCGTATATTATGGATATTGCTACAAAAGCCATTACACCCGTTACTAAAAATTTCGATCCATCAATTGCATCGCAAATGTGGAACAAGACGGACAACTATATCTATTATAGAGGTGAAAACAGAGACAGAGTATCAGTATATAGATACAATATTAAGAATGCAAAGTTTGAACAACTTAATCTGAATGAAGATGTAATCCAATCGTTCAACATCTCAAAAGATGGTCGCTGGGCAACATACACAGGTGTAAGCACATCAAATTCAAACCGCAGTTACTTACTTGATTTGAAGACTTTGAAATCAACTCTTATTTCAGATCCATATGCTGAAAGATTAAATACACTGACATTGGGCGAGGTTAAGGACTGGACATTCAAAAGCTCTTTTGGTGATGAGATAGATGGTCGCTACTATTTGCCACCCAACTTTGATGCAAGCAAAAAATATCCACTTATTGTTTATTACTACGGTGGTACCAGCCCTACATCTAGAGGATTTGAAAGCACTTATCCACTACATGTTTATGCAGCACAAGACTATGTGGTGTATGTGGTGCAGCCAAGTGGAACTACTGGCTATGGGCAAGAGTTTTCGGCACGCCACGTAAATGCGTGGGGCAAGCAAACAGCAGAGGAGATAATAGAAGGAGTGAAGAAGTTTGTTTCAGCCCATCCATTTGTTGACGGCACCAAGATTGGTAATATCGGTGCATCATATGGTGGCTTTATGACACAGTATTTGGCAACTCAAACAGATCTATTCACCGCATCAGTATCACATGCTGGTATTAGCAATATCACAAGCTATTGGGGCGAGGGATATTGGGGATACTCATATAGCTCGGGAGCAAGTGCAGGAAGCTACCCATGGAACAATCCTGAGATGTATGTAGAACAAAGTCCTTTATTTAATGCTGACAAAATTACTACCCCATTGATGCTATTGCACGGTACTGCCGACACCAACGTGCCAATGGGTGAGAGCATCCAAATGTACACAGGTATGAAATTACTTGGCAAGGATGTTGAATTTATCCAAGTGGAAGGTGAAAACCACGCTATATACGACTACAACAAACGAATAGCATGGAACCATGCCATTTATGCTTGGTTTGCAAAATGGCTTAAAGAGGACTCAAGATGGTGGGACTCTATGTTTCCCGAACCAAACAAATAGAATATAATATAATATGAACTTAAAAGAAACACTTAAAATAGTTATAGAAATTGCAAGAGAAGCAGGCGAATATCTCAAAACAGAACAGGCATTGATTAAAAGCAAGTCGGTGGAGATGAAAAGTACTCGCAACTATGTTACATATATAGATAAGGAGGCAGAGAAGCTTATTGTTACCGCATTATCTAACGCTTTTCCTGATACTGGCTTTTTGACAGAGGAGGAAACCGTGGCAACAGAAATCAAAGAGTGGACATGGATTATAGACCCACTGGATGGCACAACAAACTATGTCAACAACGACACCCCTTATGCTGTGAGCATTGCATTGCAACACAATGAGAAGACTGTTTTAGGTGTCGTCTTTGATCCTATTGTTGACGAGTTGTATTATGCAATAGAAAATAAACCTGCCACACTGAACGGCGAACCAATAGAGGTGAGCAAGCATGCAACACTTGTGGATGCATACATCGGCTTTGGAATACCCTATAGCATCGATGAAAGAGCTAAGGATGTATTACAGCGCACTACTGAGTACTATGATAAATGTAGCTTCAGAATAAAAGGATCGGCTGCGGTGGAACTATGCTACGTGGCAGCAGGACGCACTGATGCATATTATCACTCAGGACTATCACCATGGGATGTGGCTGCTGGTAGTTTTATACTAGAGCAAGCAGGCGGTAAGGTTACAGACTTTGACCGAGGCAACAACTATATACATGGACGTGAGATAGTGGCCAGCAATGGACTAATACATAATGATATTATTGATAAAATCATTAATTAGCACGTATGGATAATCAAGTTATACTAACGGCATTTTTACTAACACTTATTGCAGGACTATCAACAGGTATTGGTAGTTTGATTTCGCTAATAGCAAAGCGCACAAATACAAACTTTTTAAGCTTCTCGTTGGGCTTTTCGGCTGGCGTGATGATTTACATATCATTTATGGAGATGATTCCACAATCACTCGATATATTTAAACATGAGTTTGGTGACAAAATAGGCACCTTATATATGCTTTTAGGGCTGTTTGGTGGGATTGTGATAATAGCACTTATCGACTTCCTTGTTCCAAAATCGAGCAACCCACACGAAATGCAAGGTGTGGAAGATATGAGGCGTAATAACCACCTAAAGCATACAGGAATTATCACTGCGGTTACTATTGCTATACACAACTTTCCTGAGGGAATTGCCACATTTATGTCGGCACTCAACTCATTGGAACTTGCAATTCCGATCACTGTGGCAATAGCAATACACAATATTCCAGAGGGAATAGCCGTGGCAGTGCCTATATATCATGCAACGGGAAGTAGAAAAAAGGCATTTTGGCTATCATTTGCATCAGGACTGGCCGAGCCATTGGGCGCACTTATTGCCTTTTTCTTTCTATTGCCTTTTTGGAGCCCCACATTGGACGCCTTTATATTAGCAGCCATTGCGGGCATTATGATTTTCATATCATTAGATGAACTATTGCCAACGGCCGAGAAATACGGTAAACACCATTTAGCAATAATTGGTGTGGTAGTGGGTATGATGGTTATGGGTATTAGTCTATATATGTTTATATAGCACATAGTGGAAACATAATTTTCAATAGAACAAGCCTTAAGGAATTAACTCCTTGAGGCTTTTTTTATAGCAACAACAAACGCAGATTTATTATAATTACTATCTTTGCTATCACAATAATAATAACCTACAGCTATGGCAACAGACTTAAAACAAATTGGCAATCGAATAAAAGGATTGCGAGAATCGTTAGAGTTATCAACTTCAAAAATGTCGTATAAGCTTGAAGTGGACGAGAAGGATTATATTTTGTATGAGGCAGGTGAAAAGGATATTTCAATATCATTTTTGCAACGAATCGAACGTGAGTTCAACGTTGATATATCAGTTTTGATGTTTGGCGAAGAACCACACATGAGCTCATACTTTGTGACACGAAAAAACAAAGGAGTGAGTGTAGAAAGAGTATCAGCATACAAATACCAATCTCTCACAGCAGGCTTTAGCAACAATGTAGCAGAGGTATTTATGGTAACCGTAGATCCTAAACCAGAAGACACGGATTATTTTAAAAACATACATGCCGGACAAGAATTTAACATGGTAGTAGAAGGTAGTATGTCGATAAATATTAACGGTAAGGATATGATTTTGGAAGAGGGTGACAGCATTTATTTTGACTCATCACTTCCGCACGGTATGAAAGCCTTGAACAACAAAAAGGTTAAATTCTTGGCTGTAATTCTATATCCGTAGCCATTTAGTGTGTGTAATATATAATGATAGAAAAGTATTTAAAGAAAACTAGATTTGAATCACATAAGGATTTTGTAGAGAATTATGAAATTGTGGTTCCCCAAAACTTCAACTTTGCATATGACATTGTTGACGAGTGGGCAAAAGAAAATCCCAGCAAGCGTGCTCTATGTTGGACCAACGATAAAGGTGAGCACCAAGACATGACATTTGGCGAGCTTAAAGAACTATCTGATCAAACGGCATCTTTTTTACAAGAAATTGGAATTAAGAAAGGTGATATGGTGATGCTTATTCTTAAGCGCAACATTGAGTTTTGGCAAACAATTATTGCTCTACACAAAATAGGAGCCATAGCAATTCCTGCAACACATTTACTAACCGAAAAGGACATTGTATATCGCAACAATGCGGCAAGTATTAAGGCCATTATTGCAACAAATGATAAACAATTGATTGAGAATGTGGACAAAGCCATGAATCAGTCACCCACGGTAGAACATAGAATAGTGGTGGGACACGATGCACAATACGACGGTTGGGTAAACTTCGATAAAGGGGTGAATAGCGCAACCAAGTTTGAAAGACCCGCAATGGTAAATAGCAACGAAGATATAATGATTATGTATTTTACATCGGGAACAACTGGGCAACCAAAAATGGTAATTCACGATTACACCTATCCTTTGGGGCATATAACTACGGCAAAATATTGGCAAAACTTACACGAAGATAGTTTACACCTTACCGTAGCCGATACAGGGTGGGCAAAAGCTGTGTGGGGCAAGCTTTATGGGCAATGGATAGCCGGGGCAGCAGTATTTGTGTATGATTTTGATGGTAGGTTTATACCTGCTGATATGCTAAATATAATATCAAAACATAAGGTAACGTCATTTTGTGCACCACCTACAATATTTAGATTTTTGATACGTGAAGATCTCTCGAAATACGACTTATCAGCACTTGAGTATTGCACCACCGCCGGAGAAGCACTTAATCCTTCGGTATACGATGCATTTTATAAACATACTGGGATAAAAATGATGGAATCATTTGGGCAAACGGAAACTGCCCCTACCATTGTTACATATCCATGGTTAGAGCCTAAGCCTGGTGCTATGGGAGTATCCAATCCGCTATATGATATGGACCTTATAACGCATGATGGGCGATCGGCAGAGGATGGTGAGCATGGCGAAATAGTATTTCATATTGGCAAGAGGCGTCCTCTGGGCCTATTTATGGGTTACTACAGAGATGAAGAAATGACCAAGAGAGTAATTAGAAATAATACATATCACACTGGCGATGTGGCTTGGAGAGATGAAGACGGATTCTTTTGGTTTGTTGGCCGCACCGATGATGTAATTAAAAGCTCAGGCTATAGAATTGGTCCTTTTGAGGTAGAAAGTGCCGTGATGACCCACCCAGCTGTGGTGGAGTGTGCCATAACTGGTGTGCCCGACGATGTGAGAGGACAAATAATAAAGGCAACAGTGATACTGGCTCCCGAATATAAAGACAAGGCTGGAGACGAGCTCACAAAAGAGATACAAGATCATGTAAAAAAGGTAACAGCCCCATACAAATATCCACGTATAATAGAGTATGTAAATGAATTGCCCAAAACAATTAGTGGAAAAATAAGACGAGTGGAAATAAGGGCAAAAAGCAATAAGGATAAACAAAACTAATATTGAATACGTTTAGAGCTAAGTATTTAAACAAAGAATTAGCTTGTATAATTTTAAAGAGCTAATTTTGCATCGATATAAATCATTAAAAAAACGATTAATATGAAAAAAGGTTATCTATTTCCTGGACAAGGCGCACAATTTGTGGGTATGGGAAAGGATTTATATGAAACATCGCCTCTTGCGAAAGAGCTGTTTGAAAAGGCTAACGAAATTTTAGGATTTCGTATTACCGACCTTATGTTTGAGGGTACTGATGAAGATTTACGTCAAACTAAGGTGACACAGCCAGCTATTTTTCTTCACTCTGTGATTTTGGCTAAAACATTAGGAGATGACTTTCAGCCCGCTATGACAGCTGGTCACTCACTTGGAGAGTTTTCCGCACTAGTAGCTTCAGGAGCACTATCATTTGAGGATGGCTTAAAGCTAGTTTACAAACGTGCATTGGCTATGCAGAAGGCTTGCGAAATGAATCCATCAACAATGGCTGCCATTTTGGCACTACCAGACGAGAAAGTGGAAGAAATTTGTGCTAACATAGACGATGTGGTAGTGCCTGCAAACTACAACTGTCCTGGTCAAATAGTGATATCTGGAACCAACGAGGGGATAGCTAAAGCTTGTGAACTTATGAAAGAAGCTGGAGCAAAAAGAGCTTTACAACTAAAAGTGGGTGGTGCTTTCCACTCGCCATTAATGGAGCCTGCTCGTGAAGAGCTCTCGGCAGCAATAGAGGCTACTGAGTTTAGCTCTCCTAAATGTCCGGTTTATCAAAATGTATCGACTGTGGGCGAAACAGACCCGGCTACAATTAAAGCTAATCTTGTGGCACAACTAACAGCTCCAGTAAAATGGACTCAATCGGTACAAAACATGATTGCCGATGGTGCAACCGAGTTTATAGAGCTAGGACCTGGAAGCGTACTCCAAGGGCTGGTTTCTAAAATACATAAAGGTGCTGTTGTTTCAGGAAGACAATAGGCATTGAAAAATTTAAAGCATGGCCACAGATAGAAATATCTGTAGCCATTGCTCTATTATATTAACCAAATCGTTTTATAGTATAACACAAAATAAATTCTGAAATGAAAAAGCTATATCTTACACTTCTAATCTCAATAATAAGTATTTCAATTTTTGCACAGTATGAGGGCCCTACCCCACCTAATTATAAGGATATTGAGATAAACATAAATACACGCTACGACTATAATGATCTGATGAAAAGATATCTTGCTGGAGATGAGAATATGGACATCGATGAGCAACGCCATCTATATTATGGTTATATATTTCAGCCACAATATAATCCTACCGACACATCAAAATATAACAATGAAATGTCTAAGGTATTAAATAGAAAATTCTTATCAGAAGATGATTATAATAGCTTAGAAAGATCAGCAAAAGCATTGTTGAGCGAAGATCCTTTCAACTTACGTGCTATAAATACTTTGCTGCTGGTGTATGCACAAAACGATAACGCAGAACAATACAAGATTGCAACACAGAAAAAAGGAATCATTCAACGTGCTATAGCTAGCTCGGGTGATGGAATGACAAAGAAATCGGCATACTATGTAATAAAAGTGGCACACGAGTACGATATACTTAGCTTTTTAGGATTTAAATATGGAGGGAGCGAAAAGCTTGAAAGAAACTGTAAGTGCAACTCTGTAACCGTAGCCAGAAATCCATTTGATGTAGAGAAGATCTATTTTAATATTGCACCTGCCATGGACTATGCAAAAAGAAAGGGTGACGGAAAGTTCATTCTCTAAGTAGGAGATGTCATTACTTTGTTTTAGCATTACATTTTGCACCATATTATTAAATATTTTTTATCTTTGTTCAATAAAGAAATAGCAAAATGGAACTTCAACAAAGAATAGAACACCTATTTGTGGAGCAAAAACAAAATTGGCCACAATTAAGATCAGCTATTGAGCAGCTTGACAATATTAGGACTAGAGAACTAAGCTGGGGAAGCGATAATAATGTAGTGATACAATTTAACCCCGCAAGGGTAGTTTCGGCAGCTGCTAAAACCGATGCTGCATCTATTGAATCTAGACCATGCTTTTTGTGCGAAGAGAATAGACCCGAAGTGCAGAAGGGTGTTGAGTTTTTGAATAAATATATAATTCTAGCCAATCCGTTCCCTATTCTAAGTAATCATCTTACTATTGCACTTCATTCGCACGTACCACAACTAATTGGTAAGAAAATAGGAGACTTACTTACCCTTGCTGAAGAATTACCCGATTACATAGTGTTTTACAATGGTCCCAAAAGTGGCGCATCAGCACCTGACCATTTTCATATGCAGGCAGGATTAAAAACAGATATACTAATGCAAGGCGACAACGAATTAAGGAGTTGCTTTGTTATTGAAGGTGCCACTAAACTAGAGGTGGAACAGGGTTTTGAGGATGTTTATTTTTATTTAAGCAAAAGGCAGCCACAAGAGCAAGAGCCAATGATGAATGTGATAGCTTTTGTAGATAGAGGGAAATATATATTGCACGTTTTTCCGCGTAAGCAACATAGACCAATGCAATATAACACCACGGGCAAAAGACAATTAATGATTAGCCCTGGAGCTATTGATATGGCGGGACTAATAATAACCGTAAGAGAAGAGGATTTTGAGAAACTCAAAAAAGAAGACGTAGAGGATATATATTCGCAGGTATCAATGTCTGTAATCTAATGAGATTAAATACTTTGAGATAATAAGAACCAACACCTTATCATCAACATCATAAAACATAAATAACTATTGGTATGGAATTTGCAGATATTGTTATAGA
>CAYTQG010000023.1:0-13928 GCA_964439965.1 uncultured Proteiniphilum sp. | reverse complement strand
AACATCATAAAACATAAATAACTATTGGTATGGAATTTGCAGATATTGTTATAGACAGAATAGCTGAAGAGGATAATCCTAAGAAATCATTTAATGCTTTGGTGAGTTTTACAACTGAAGATCATGCTTTGGCTTTAAACAAAATAGTGGAGCTATTGGTGACCGGAAGGCAAAAGAGATCATCAATATCACTTCTAAATTTATTAAGTGATGAGCAGGTGCAAAGGATTGAGGATGAAAATATTTACAAGGCAAATCTATTCTCAGACATTTTTGGTGAAAAAGATGAGACAAAGAAAACAACAATAAGAACTTTTGTAAAAGCATCTCACAATCATAGCGATGATATATTAAAAACTGCTGAAGAACAAAGCAGCGATATGATTTTTATGGGTATTGGTAGAAATATTTTTGCCACCACATTGTGGGATAAGTACATCAAATTAAAGCAGAACAGTCTTGCCACAGAAGAGGATTATATAAACGAATTGGGTGAAGAGCAAACAAAAATTCTTAGAGTTGCTACAACACTTTTGAACAAGAATGACAGGGCAGTAGGAATTTTAGCAGGTTCAAACTTCAATAAAATTGAAAATATTTTTGTTCCTATATTAAGAGAAGAGGATATCCTAACTTTTACTACTATTCATCAAATAGCAAAAAACAATGGCATTACAATAACAGTATGGGACTCAATAGGTATAATTGAAAACAACCCAAAGATACAGAAGGCTTTCACTACAATTTCTAAGAAAGCAGAGAGCAAGATTAGTATTTGGAACAATAATAAGAAGATTACTGTTGATTTTATGAGAGAACAAGATCTTATGCTTATTGCTCGTACTGGATGGGAAAGACTTATATGTACCCCATTATGTTGGATTAATGATATGCCTCCCACTTTAATATTAAAAGACAAGAAGATATGAACTTGAATAGTGCTTTCAAAAAATATATAACTATCACAGATAACATCGAAAACAGACAAATAAAAGATGCTTTCGATGGAATAAGAATAATGGCTAACGAGGTTAATAATGAGTCGGCCATTGATAAAGTAGAGGGTTTGGAGACAAACTATAAGTATATGCTTCATTATTTTATTGCAGGCAACGATGACCCTCAACGAAATAATGTTTACAACCATATGGTGCGCGAGATATATAAACTAGCAGATAATTTGCTAGCTCAATATCAACTAAAGGAGAGTTACACCATTTTTTATGAAAAGAGCAGAGTTGCTAATATTCATCAACCAGTAAATATTGATGATTACATAAACATATTTGTTCAGATTAAAGACGACCTTTCGATAACAGACCTGATGCCCGATGGAGAGGAAAAGAACAACAAGTTGAGAAAGGCTCAAATTGAAACTGAGAAGACTTCTCGAGATATGTTCTATTCTATTTTTGTATCGCAGCAATCGAATAATGGAGATAGCGAGAACTTTAAAAAGTTTTTAGTAACCACTAATATACCAGTTACAACAAAGAGTATGATGATATCAGCTCTTACTCTGAATATTTTACAAAAATTTGATAGAAAAAAAATAGAGCTACTATTAGATATTTGTAGTGATGAAGAGGTAGAAGTGGCAGTGCGAGCCATTGTAGGATTAATACCTATATTGAGAAAGTATCAAAACAGATGGAAATACTACCCAACACTAAAAAGCAGAATGGAGCTTCTTACGGATGATCACAAATTTGTGAGAATGTTTATGAAAGCCATTCTACAATTTATACAAGCTCACGAAACTGAACGTATAACTAAAAAGCTTACTGAAGAGATTCTCCCCGAAATGATGAAGTTGAGCCCAATGATAGGAAAAAAGATAAACCTAGAAGAGTGGATGGGCGAATCGGGATTAGAGGATAAGAACCCTGAATGGCAAAAAATTTTAGACGAAACGGGGCTTAGTGACAAGCTAAAAGAGTTTTCAGAATTGCAGCTTGGTGGCGCTGATATATTTCATTCCACATTCTCAAATCTAAAAAGATATCCATTTTTTAATGAAATGAGCAACTGGTTTGTTCCATTCGATAAGAATCATAGCGCATTTCAAACAATGTTCGATAATAAAACCGACGCTGATGAACTTCTATCATCTATGCTTACATCTTCAATGATGTGCAATTCGGATAAATACTCACTTTGTTTTAGCATATTGCAAATGCCAGAGGAATATCGTAAGATGATGATTTCACAACTTGGTGCTGAAGGTGAGGAGCTTAAACAAATGGCAGAAGAAGAGTTCTCATTGAATCCTCTACAAAAGGAAGATGCAATATTTAAGCAATATGTGCAAGACCTATATCGATTCTATAAATTATATTCACGCAAAGGAGATTTTGACGATATATTTGCTTCAAGCCTGGATTTCCATAAGATAGCTCCAGTAGAGAGCATTACTTCTGAGGCAAAAAATTTGAATCAAATAGCATTACATTATTTTGAAAAGAATAATTTTAACGAAGCCCTTGAGGCCTATATAATGCTTGCAGAGAAAGGTGCCGCATCTGGTGAAACCTGGCAAAAGATAGGATATTGCAAGCAAATAAAGGGCGACATAAAAGGAGCACTAACTGCGTATCAGAAGGCCGAACTGATAGATGAAAATAATAGTTGGCTAATTCGTAGAATTGGTGCCTGTTATAGGATGATAAAGGAACCAGAGAGTGCATTACAATATTATAGGAGATTGGAGCAGTTAAAGCCTGACGATTTAAATGTACAAATAAATATAGGTCATTGCTTCTTGGAGCTTAAGCAATATGAAGAGGCTTTAAATTATTATTTCAAAGTTGACTTTATTAGTAATGGCAATACACGAGCATGGAGGTCTATTGCATGGTGTTCGTTTTTATCAAAGAAATTTGATACAGCTCAGAAATATTATAAGCAAATAATTGAAAATAAACCAAACGCTAACGATTATTTAAACGCTGGTCACGTAGAGCTATGCCTTGACAACAAGGAGGAAGCTGTGGCCATGTATTCAGAATCTGCCAAAATGACAGGAGGTGATTTCAATGATTTCATAGCACTATTGGAGGATGACATACCCGAATTGAAAGAAGCAGGAGTTGATATTAGCGACCTACCACTAATTATCGATAATATAAGGTATAAGTCTATAAGTTTGCCATCAAACAAATAACAAGTTGAGTTGTTTAGTACTACATATTGGCAAATTTAAAACAGATAATGAATCAAGATATAACTAACAGGAGTGATGTAGAACTATTAGTTGACACTTTCTATGGAAAAGTAATGACTAATGAAGTAATTGGATTTATATTTAGCGATGTAGTTGGTATTGATTGGAGTAAACACCTTCCTAAGATGTATAATTTTTGGAGCTCGCTACTTTTTGGAGAGCGAGATTACTCTGGGAACCCAATGAGAGTTCATGTTGCACTTAGCAAGCTTACAGAAATGGGCAGTAAGGAATTCGGAGAATGGCTTAGACTATTTAATGAAACAGTGGATGAGCTATTTGAGGGTGACAAAGCAAACGAAGCAAAGGCTAGAGCTTCAAAGATAGCATCATTGATGCAAATAAAAATTAAGCAAACAAAACAGTCATCTCTATTAATTAGACCAGACAACCGATAAACCATAATTCAAGATCAAAGAAACTTATGAAAAGGTTAATTATACTTCGACACGCCAAATCATCTTGGGATAATGAAGATGTGCGTGATCACGATCGCACACTAAATAGAAGAGGAGAAAAGAGCGCGGTCTTAATTGGAGAATTTTTAGAAGCAAAACAAGGCAAGCCCGATTTAATAATAAGCTCCACAGCCCTTCGAGCCCAAGAGACTGCCAAATTAGTGGCAGAAAAAATGAATTATGATAAGGATAAAATAGTTTTGAACAGTGAACTATACCTTGCTTGGATAAATGATATATTACGAGTTGTATCTACAACTTCAAACAATATAGAGACCTGCATGATAGTAGGTCACAATCCTGGGTTAACCAATTTAATAAACCATTTCGGAGTAAGAATGGATAATCTACCCACAGCCTCGGTAGTGTGTTTTGAATTTAATACTACAAGTTGGGATAAAATTTCAACTGACAATGCAGAGCTGAAGTGGTATCAATTGGCAAGGGATTTGCACTAAGTACACTTCACTACAAATAATAAAGCTATTAAATATACTTACTTACATTCCTGGTAAGAATAGGCCTATATCATTAACTGGCATATTATAATGATTTGCCACATACGAATTCACCATCTTGCCCGAATACATATAAAAGCCTGAGGAGAAACCTCTATCAAATCGGGCACACTGTCCCACTCCACCACATTCTGAGATTGCAGTAAACATAGGATTAAAAATATTGCTAAGAGCAATGGATGCGGTACGAGCAACACGGGAGCTTACACTCAGCTCACAGAAATGAAGCACCCCATATCTTTCAAAGATTGTAGGATAGTCGGGCAGGCATGCCTCCATTGTTGTTTCGAAACAGCCACCTTGCGACATTCGTAAATCTATTATTATGGAACCAGCTTTCATTTCACGTATTAAATCGGATGAGATTCTATAAAAGTGATTCTTATTCACGTAATGCATCGACCCTATAACCACGTCGGCAGATCTAAAAACATTTCGTAAGACATTTGGCTGAAACACGGAAGTGAATATTCTTGAATCAAGCTCACGATGCAGCTTTCGCAACTTGTTTATATCATTATCAAATACCTTTACATTTGCACCCATTGCCAATGCTGTTCGAGCAGCAGTAGAGCCAGCCACACCTGCTCCTATTATCACAACTTCTGTTGGAGAGACACCTGCCACACCTCCTAATAATATTCCCTTACCTCCATGCTTATTGCTAAGCAATTCTGAAGCAACAGATATAGAGCAAGCGCCCTCTATTTCACTTATAGTAGTAACAAAAGGCGAAATGCCGCTATCATCATAAAGCAACTCATAGGCTAGAGCATTAATTCTTTTCTCGGCCATAAGTGCAAGAGTGGAAGACGAAAGAAGTTGTAATTGTAAGAAAGAAAATATATTACTTCTAGGCTTCATAAGTGCGGCTTCTTCAAAGGTAGGAGGTGATATCTTAAGTATCACATCTGCCCTAAACACCTCAGTTTTATCTACTATTTCAGCACCCGAATCGGAGTAATATCTATCAGAATAGTTTATACTATTTCCCGCACCCGATTCAACCAACACCCTATATCCCGAATCGACAAGCAACGTGGTAGTTTCGGGTGTTATAGCTAATCTCTTTTCCGACGTTTGATTCTCCTTGGGTATCCCAATAGATAAAGAGATATTTTTGCTCTCAACCTTGAGCAGTAATTCTTTTACAAAAAACTGCGCCCCTGTTAATTTATCGTACATCATAATTCCACTTTTTAATTACGTTAGCCATACTCACCACAGTAAGGTGAATATCCTCTTTTGAAACCAAATGCTCGGTTACGAATGATATATGAGCTTTATTATAAAACAACTCCCGCTTATCCAAGTGTTCAGCTATGAAAGGAATCAGTTCCTCATCAGTTTTAGAAGCAACAATTGGCCGCACTGTTTTCGAAGCTCTCAGCCTTGATGCCAGTTCCTCGGGTGTAGCTTTAATATAGACAGTAAGCCCCGTTTTATTCATAACAGCCATATTATCAAAAAAGCAAGGAGCACCACCACCCGTTGAAATTATTACATTCTCTATTTCTGAAACCTGTTTCAAGGCATTTTGTTCTATCAATCTGAAAGCTTCTTCACCATGTTCATCAAAAATATCTGGTATTGTTTTATGATATTTGCTTTCGATATACTTATCTAAATCAATAAAACTGACATCTAGCATACTAGCCAATTGTTTACCAAGCGTGGTTTTGCCAGCGCCCATATATCCGATCAAATATATTCTAGTCATTATTGTATCTAAAACTGTTATTAATATTAATACCCCTATAAAAGTGGGGCAAACAAGCGCATTACCGACTCCTTAAACTTTTGCCATTTAGTTCTCCTCATCCAATTTCGGAGCGATATAATGCTTGAGTTATGTTGATCTTTAATAAAGATGGCTGTTGCCTCCTCAGCCACCCCTGCATCATATATAAAAGCCTCAACCTCGAAATTATGCTCGAAACTCCTAAAATCGAAGTTGACCGAACCAATTAGTGTTAAAGAATTATCAAAGACCATCATCTTTGAATGTAGAAATCCCTTTTCGTACATATACACCTTTACACCACTCTGTAGCATATCTTGAATAAATGACTTAGAAGCTAATTGTACCAACGGCACATCCGACTTTGCCGAAGCCATTATCCTAACATCAAGCCCTCTTTTAGCAGCCAGTTGTAGTGCCTTCGACATCGAATCGGGAGGAATAAAATAGGGTGTTTGTATAAAAATACTCTTTTTTGCATCATATATTGCTTGTATAATGCCTATTGAGATCTCTTGTTCATCACGCAGTGGACCACTATTTATGGTTTGCATCGAAATATTCCCAAAACTGGGCAGCTCTGGAAAATATTCTCTTGATGTTATAAGTGTTTGCGTAACAAAGTGCCATCCAATCAAAAATACGGACTGAAGTCCTTGTACACCTTTACCTTCAATCCTCACATGGGTATCGCGCCATTGTCCCCACTCAAATCCATGTAAGTATCTATCGGCCACATTCATTCCCCCCATATATCCTATTTGACCATCAATTACAACAATCTTTCGATGATTACGATAATTTAGTCTTGATGAAATTTTAGGAATAGCAAGTTTCAAAAATGGCTCTGCCTCAATTCCGGCCTTACGCATATCTTCCCAAAAGGCTTCTTTTGTTTTTCGTGATCCAAAGCCATCATAAATCAAGCGCACCTCAACTCCCTCAAGCGATTTCTCTATTAGTGCATTCTTAATTTTATTACCTATTTCATCGTCAGCAATAATATAATATTCTATATGTATATGCTTCTTAGCACTCTTGATATCTTGGAATAGTCTTTCAAACTTATCCTTGGCATTAGTAAAAAACACAACGTCATTACCACCAAGTAAAGGAGAATTATCTATGTTTTTAAGTAAGCGTATTAGATTGGCTTGCTCCTTTGGATAAGCAAATGTTTCGAGAGTGCCTATTTCATCTAGGGGTCTCGATTTAAGCTTATCATACATTCGCTTGGTTATAACTTGCCTTTTTGTAAAATCTTGACCAAAAACAAGATACCAGATTAATCCAACAAAAGGCAGGAAGATTAGAACCATTACCCACGACAGTGTCTTTAACGGATCTTTATTTTCTGAGATGACCACAACGATAACGCTGAAGATAGTTAAAAAATAAATCATCTCAAGAATAAGAAGTACAACACTGTTCATTTGAGTAGGTCTTTAATTGTTATCTATATTTCTCAAAATCAGTATCCTCAAGTATATTAAGATAAGATTTGTATCTACTTTGACTTATATAATGATTTTCAAGAGCTTCAAGAACTGCACAGTCAGGCTCATTGATATGCATACAGTTATTAAATCTACACTTCGAAGAAAACTTAAATATTTCGGGGAAGTAATGCGACACTTCATCTGGGTCCATATCTATAGTGCCAAATCCCTTAATGCCAGGAGTATCTATCACAAATCCTCCATCATCAAGTTCAATCATTTCAGAAAATGTAGTAGTATGCATTCCCATTTCGTGAAATTCGGATATATCACCCACTTTTAGCTCTGTTTTAGATTGAAGCTTATTGATAATACTAGATTTACCCACACCTGAATGCCCTGCCAATAGAGTAACATTATTCTTAACTAGATCCTTGATTTTATCAATACCCATTTCTGTAACAACAGACACCTTAGCGCATTGATATCCGATTATAGAATACAAATTGATTAAAGCATCAACGTATTCCAAATCAATTTCATCGTACAAATCTATTTTATTAAATAGCAAACATACTGGCACATTATACGCCTCAGCAGTGGCTAAAAACCTATCAATAAAAACTGTGGTAGTTTCGGGTGCCCTCACGGTTACACAAAGCAGAGCCAAATCAATATTTGCAGCTAATATGTGTGAGTGCTTTGATAGTTTAGATGCTTTTCTGACTATATAGTTCTTCCTATCATCTATTGCGGTAATATAAGCCATATCATCACCTTGCTGTTCTATAACAACTCTGTCGCCCACCACTACAGGACTAGTGCTACGAATCCCTTTTAATCTAAACTTACCTTTGGCAGTGCAAAATATATCCTTGCCTGCATCTGTTCTTACAAGATAAAGATTGCCAGTATTTTTTATTACAATTCCTTTATCATTATGATGGCCGGAAACGGCAGCACGATTCGCATTTTCCATATCGTTGTTGCCGTTTCCTCCATTATTCAGTTCTCTATTATGGGAGTTTACCATTATTTAAACAGTAAGAATTTCTTTCTCTTTATCTGCAAATCTTTCATCGATCTTCTTAATATATTTATCGTGAATTTTTTGCACATCAGATTCAGCATCTTTACCCGCATCCTCTGGGAAGCCATCCTTTACAGCCTTCTTAATATCATCGATAGCATCACGACGAGCATTTCGAACACTAATTTTAGCATCTTCCATTTCTTGCTTGGTTTGTTTTACCAACGTTTTTCTTCGCTCCTCGGTTAGGGGTGGAATACCAAGACGAATTAGCTCACCATTATTTTCAGGCATGATACCCACATCCGAATCAATAATAGCTTTCTCGATCACCTTAAGCATATTTTTTTCCCATGGTTGCACCACAATACTTTTAGCATCAGGAGTAGTAATAGAAGAAACGTTTGACAAAGGCACATTTTCGCCATAATACTCAACCCAAATTCCATCTAAAATACGCGGGTTTGCCCTTCCTGCACGGATACGTGCAAAAGTCTCATCGAGGAACTCAAGTGTCATTGACATTTTTTCCTCAGCATCTTTCTTAATAGTTGTAATATCCATATCTTAATGTTTTTATCTGTTATATTGAACAAAAATAATGAAATAATTTTAATTACACAGATTTAGCAGTGTCAATTAAAATCATACATGCACTAAGGTACCTATTTGATCGCCTTTTAATATCTTCTCTAAGTTTCCATATGTATCCATATCGAAAACCAAAATTGGAAGGTTATTCTCCTTACACATAGTTGTAGCTGTTAGGTCCATAACTTTTAATCCACGATTATAAACTTCGTCAAACGAAATTTTATCGAACTTAGTAGCCGTTGGGTCTTTTTCAGGATCGGCAGTATAAACTCCATCAACTCGTGTACCTTTAAGCATCACATCAGCCTCCACCTCTATACCACGCAGTGCTGATGCAGTGTCGGTTGTAAAAAATGGATTGCCAGTGCCACCAGCAATAATGGCTACTTCGCCCTTCTCCAAAGCCTCAATAGCTTTCCATTTGCTATACAACTCTCCAACGGGCTCCATGCGAATGGAAGTAAGAACATGATTTTTTTGTCCCACAGCCGTCAATGCCGAACTTAATGCCAAACTATTTATAACAGTAGCAAGCATTCCCATCTGATCTCCCTTCACACGGTCGAAACCTTTGGCAGCACCACTCAGACCCCTAAATATATTGCCTCCACCTATCACGATAGCAATTTGAAAGCCCAGCTCTGAAGCTTTTTTTATTTGCTCGGCATATTCATTTAAGCGTGCCTCATCTATTCCAGCCTGCTTATTTCCCATTAGCGACTCACCGCTAAGTTTCAAAAGAACTCTTTTAAATTTCAACATATGTTTTTTTATTATTTCTATTTTATTTTCAAATTTGATGCTATCTATTCAAAAACTGAACCTCCTTAAAGGCATAAACTCTTTGACAATCCTCATATATTGCCTGAAGATATAAATGGCCAGATGGTGCTACGTCAATAATCTTTGCCTCAAATTCTCCATCCTTATCTTTATACAAATGATAGCCTTGCAGTCGATATAAATTGTGCATATATCTCTCTTCTATTGCTTGTCTATCATTTTCGATATTGGCATATAGGCTCTCAAACTCTTGCATAAATCTATTTAATAGATACTGAACATCATGCACCTCACCAGTTATTTTGCTGAGTGATGTAGGATTAACAAGAAATTCTGGAAACGAAGTTTGATTTATATTCAATCCTATCCCTACTATCGAGCTATCTATCACTTTGCCAAGCAAGTTATTTTCAATCAATATTCCTGCTATTTTGTGGTCTTTCCAATAAATATCATTGGGCCATTTTATTTTTATATCATTAGTAAAGTCCGACAACACATTTACCAAAGCCAATGAAACAACTCGGGATAATATAAACTGCTCGTTGGCAAATATATTTTTTGGATAAACAACAAAGCTAAATAAAAGATTCTGTCCCCTGTCGGAAGTCCAACTATTACCTCTCTGTCCACGCCCGCCCGATTGAAAATCTGTAACAATAGTTGTAAACTCTTCTATTTCTGTATCAAGCAACAGTTGCCTCAAATACAGATTAGTTGACTCCGTCTCCTCAAGTTTTATAATGTTCCAGTTTTTACTTGAAATATCATTCATAAATGCAAACTTATACAAACTATACTAGACTAGGTAAAAAAGCATCGTCAATATGCTCAAGGCTCAACTTTAGCCCATCCCACAATATACCAATGATATCAAAACGAGCAGGCTTATCAATCTCATATTGATTTAAGAAAATATCGGCAGCATTTATCATTCGGTTCCTCCTACGTTTATCCACAAAATCTTCAGGATTGCCATACATTGCAGTAGTTCGTGTTTTCACCTCCACAAAAACATAGTACTCTTCAGTCTCCGCAACAATATCTATTTCATATCCATACATTTTCCAGTTTCTGAATACAATTCTATATCCCTCGGAAAGCAGATAGCGTACAGCCTCATCTTCTCCTTTTTGTCCTAAATCGTTGTGTTGTGCCATTTATTTAGTCTCTTTATGCCATTAATTGCAAATTTATGCAATATTATTTTCTTTAGCGTTAAATAATTTTGTTTTTTTGTATTCAGAATGTGCTTTAGCATTTATGCTACTGCAAGAATATACAGCAAAATGAGTGACACAAAAAAATATCAAGCAAAGGGCATTCCACCACGGAGAACAAAAAAGGCTGAGTTTACGCTTAATGATGAAGAGTTTGAGCTAATCAGTTTTTATTTGAAAAAATATAAAATATCAAATCGTTCACGCTGGTTTAGGGAAACAATTATAAATCATATTTTAAAAAATATGGATATGGACTACCCTACCCTGTTTGAAGAAAACGAGATGAGGAGATAAATATATTATTATGTTAGACGACAACTATTTTATGAAGCAGGCACTTGCAGAAGCCTACAAGGCCTTTGAACGAAACGAAGTACCCATTGGAGCTATTATCACTATCGATAATAGAATTATTGCAAGAGCTCACAACCTTGTGGAAACGCTTAACGATGTGACGGCACATGCCGAAATGCAAGCCATAACCGCCGCAGCCAATGTGTTGGGTGGGAAATATCTATCCAAATGCACCCTGTATGTCACCATAGAACCATGTCCAATGTGTGCCGGAGCATTAGGATGGTCGCAACTTCATCGCATAGTGTACGGAGCTAGTGATTCAAAAAAAGGATATTCTAAGTTTTCAGAAAAGGTATTGCACCCCAAAACCTTAATAGCGTCGGGAGTGATGGAAAAAGAGTGTAGTGATATCATGAAATTATTTTTTGAACAAAAGCGCTAGCTCACTTCAAGTGTTAAACCAAGCAACAACAATCTCGTCAGATTGTTATACACTAAACAAAAAACTCATTATGAAACTAAACAAAATGTACATACTACTAGCTTCGTTGCTTATATCACTGTCGGCATTTTCGCAAAGCTCGCAAGAGGCAAAAGCTATACTCGACAAAACATATCAGATTTATGAAAGCTCAAAGGGGATAAAAATCGACTTCTCGCTAGAAGCTATCGAGAATGGAAGAGTGCAGGCAGAACAAAAGGGAGTTGCAATGGTTAAGGGCAACAAATTTAAAATAGAGTCTGATGAAGTAGAAATATGGTTTGATGGTAAAACTCAATGGATACTGATGAAACAGTTTGAGGAGGTAAACGTGAGTGAGCCCACACTAGAAGAGCTAGCATCAATTAGCCCAACCGCTTTATTAAGCATGTACAAATCGGGATACACTTTGGCCACACCTACCGTCAAAACCATAAATGGCAAAAAAGTGAAAGAGATAAAAATGACACCCAATAGCAATAAATCGGAGTTTAAAGACCTATCAGTGGCTATCGATACATCCAAAAACGTATTGGTGCAGATAAACCTGACAATGAAAAATGGAATGAAAAACAAAATAGATTTTATTACATACAATACAAACTACAATTACTCAGACACCGAATTTGCATTCGACAAAGCTAAGCACAAGGATGTAGAAGTTATCGATTTGAGATAGATTCATATCTTTCATTTACAAAGAATAGATAAATATAATATCAGTTTTGGCTATAAAAGAATAGTTGTATCTTTGAAGAAAATATTCACTTAACAACCTTTACTTTACACTAGTGAAGGTTTTTTTAAACATTAGATAACGATATGAGAAATAAAGTACGTTGCTTGATTATCGGATCAGGACCAGCGGGATATACCGCTGCAATTTATGCTGCAAGAGCAAACCTAGAGCCAATGCTTTTTGAAGGACTTCAGCCAGGTGGACAATTAACTACAACTACCGAAGTAGAAAACTTTCCTGGATATCCTGAGGGCATCACTGGTACGGAAATGATGGAAGACCTAAAAAACCAAGCAGCCAGATACGGAACAGAAATTTACCCGGGAAGAGCTACCGCAGTTGACTTCTCAAACAGACCATTTAAAGTAACTATCGACAATGAGAATACAATAGAGGCCGATACAGTAATTATTTCTACTGGTGCCACTGCAAAGTATTTAGGATTGCCAGATGAGGACAAATATGCTGGACAAGGCGTGTCAGCTTGTGCTACTTGTGATGGATTCTTCTATCGCAAAAAGAAAGTAGCCGTAGTGGGTGGTGGCGACACTGCTTGCGAGGAAGCTACATATCTATCAGGACTAGCCGACAAAGTATATATGATTGTTCGTAAAGATCACCTTCGTGCATCAAAAATTATGCAAGAGAGAGTGATGAGCAACCCAAAAATTGAAATTCTTTTTGAGCACAATACAATTGGTTTGTTTGGCGAGAATGGAGTTGAGGGAGCTCACCTTGTGAAGCGCATGGGCGAGGCAGACGAAGAAAAAGTGGACATTGCAATTGATGGATTTTTCCTTGCAATTGGTCACACTCCAAATACTGAAATTTTTAAAGACTACCTTGAACTAGATAAAACAGGTTATATCAAGATTCAAGATCCAACATCAAAAACTAATGTTGAAGGAGTATTTGCAGCAGGCGACGTAGCCGACACACTATACCGTCAGGCAGTAACTGCTGCTGGTATGGGTTGCCGTGCAGCTATGGATGCTGAAAGATACTTATCTGAAAAAGGATTGTAGTCGGGTTAGCACTGCTAATAATTAGATTAAGATACACTCCACAATAGGAGTACAAATTTTTAAGAGGATGTATAGCCAAAATGGTTGCATCCTCTTTTTTGTTGCTGCACATAGGAAAATTATATAGCTAGTCAAATAATAACCACCACTATACTTAAATCAAATACTTATTCCCCCCCTTCTTTAGTTGTTGCTCCATTAAAAATAGAGATACTTTATTTATAGAATGACATATATTAAATTAATTATTAGCTCCCAATAGTTCAAAATCTCATTCTATCCATGAATTTTAATCTTCACAATAATAGAAAGAGCATTTCGCCGCCGAATTATAATCTTCATAACGTTCTAAAGATCATTTTGCCACTGAATTTTGA
>CAYTQG010000022.1:0-32494 GCA_964439965.1 uncultured Proteiniphilum sp. | reverse complement strand
AGAGCGAGAAGTTGAGAAAACGGAGGGTGATAGTGAGGGATATCGAAAGTGAGGGAGTTCCGGATTCACATCAGCAAATATCAGCAAATGAAGGTGATAACACTATGTATATCCACAAAGACGCTGAAGATCGGCGACTTAAGTAAACGAAGAACCAACTGCTTATCCTTAATTGTATATATTCTCTTGCTTACTATTCATTACCTTATTAAATAGCTTTATACAGAACTTTTGATAATACAAAAAGTCCATATTTTGGCATGTACTCAAAATTATCATGTAAAATAGATGTTTGGGTTTCAGATTAAAAGAAATACATCGGCAAAGAGAACATTTATATATCAATAGAGATGAAAAAGATTTAATTCGATAAAGTTTTATTTTACACTTATTATGCTTTATTTCAAGTTATACGCTTACATCAATCAACTATTTGCAGTTTTTATGTTAAACTCTTTCACGTTATTGTGAAAAGAGGTAACTTTGCGGCGAATAACAATTAAAATCACACATTATGTAAAGTTCTTATTATTTATTACTAAAACTTTTAAAGAAGAATAAAGCGTAAATTCAAATTAATCAAACTAAAAAAATCAGAGAATGAAAAGGAAACTTATTTTCAACTTAAAGACGACACTGATGCTATTATTTAGCATTTGTGCTTTATCCATTTCTGCTCAAAACATAACTGTTAGTGGAACAGTAATCGACGATGATGGATTCGAAGTTATTGGAGCTACAGTAGTTGTAGTAGGTGATGCAAGCCATGGTACCGTTACGGATATCGACGGTAAGTACACATTAGGTAATGTGCCTGCCACTGCATCACTACAATTTAGCTATGTGGGTATGAAAACACAGGTAATACCTGTAGAAGGTAGAACCACTATTGATGTAACATTTGCTTCAGATACCGAACTATTGGACGAAGTAGTGGTAACGGCTTTGGGAATTAAGCGTGACAAGAAAGCTCTTGGTTATGCTATTCAAGAAGTAAAAGGTGATGATATCATTGCAGCACGAGAGCTTAATGTTGCAAACGCACTTTCAGGAAAGATTTCTGGTCTTCAGGTAATCAAATCAAACAATGGTCCTGGTGGTTCTTCAAAGATTCTTATTCGTGGTAACAACTCCGTTACGAATCTTAACCAACCATTGATTGTTGTGGATGGTGTGCCTATGGATAACTTTACAGGAGCAGATAATAACGACTATTGGTATCCAAGTGCCGACATGGGTAACGGATTATCGGACATAAACCCCGAAGATATCGAGAGCATGACTGTACTTAAAGGCGGATCAGCTGCTGCTCTGTACGGATCGCGTGCAGGTAATGGTGTTATTTTGATTACTACTAAGAGTGGAGTAAAATCTGATGGTCTTGGTATCACTATTTCATCTTCAGCTTCATCCGAAAATATTTTCATGAAGCCTGAGCTTCAAAGCGCTTATGGCCAAGGTTCGCAAGGTGCTTACGACCCTCTTTTATCAAGAAGCTGGGGACCCGCCATTGCTGGACAGGAATACACAAAGTGGAACGGACAAAGTGCTATAATGCAAGCTTACGACAACTTGTCTAACTATTTTGATAAGCCTGGTATTAATCTAACTGAGAATATATCTTTCTCTCAACAGTATAATAATGTATCTGTTTATTCTTCTATCGGTCGCACTGATGATTGGAGTATTATTCCAGGTGCAGATCTTAGCAGAACGAATATGACTCTTCGTGCAACATCAAAATTTGGAAAAGATGAGAGATGGAGCTTAGATGGTAAAATGCAGTATATTAAAACAGATGCAAAGAATAGGCCAGTTGGGGGTAACAACGACTCGAACCCATACTTTACAATGTATGCACTACCACGCTCGCTTGATATTCGCGACTTTAGTAATCCTAGAGATGACGAGGGAAGAATGGTTTGGTTCCAACAAACAAGCCCACAAATCAATCCATATTGGTTGAGCAAGTATAAGCTAAGCAATGACGTACGTGAGCGTTTCTTGATGCAAGGAACTCTAAGATACCAATTTACTGATTGGATAAATGCTGAAATCAGAGGTGGTACAGATACATATTTCACTGAATACGATAACAGAACGTACGGTAGAAGTCCTCTAACAGAGACTGGTCGCTATCAGTTTGGACAAGACAAATTCTTCGAGAACAACTTTAGTGCTTTAATTTCTGCCCAACAAGACAATGTATTTGGTAGATGGGGACTAGGTGGTTCGTTGGGTGGTAACATTATGCACCGCAAAAAGACTGGTATAAGCGGAGGTCCAGATGAGCTTCTGGTACTTGACTTATTTACTTTCGGAAATGCTAAAAACAAAATTGATGCAAGCAGAGACTACAATGAGAAGAAAATTAACTCGGTGTACGGAACTGCACAGCTTAACTACGGTGGTTATCTATTTATCGATGGAACATTTAGAAACGACTGGTCGTCAACTCTACACCCCGATAATAGATCATTCTTCTATCCATCTATCAGCACATCACTAGTAATAAGTGATATGATTAATGAAGTAGGACAAGGCATGCCATCATGGTTCAACTATGCAAAAGCTAGAGCTTCGTTCGCACAAGTTGGTAACGACTTAGATCCATATCAATTATACAACACTTACGAATTAGGAAAAGACCCCGAAAACCATGCAACAGCAGGAACTGGAAACACCCTATTTGACTCTTCAGTACGTAGTGAGCTTATTTCATCATGGGAGGTTGGAGCTGAAGTTAGATTCTTTAACAACAGATTAGGATTCGACTTTGCTTGGTACAAATCAAATGCACGTCGTCAACTTCTAAATCTTCCAATGGACCCATTGAGCGGATACGGATCACGTAAAATCAATGCTGGTAATATTCAAAACCAAGGAATTGAATTAATGATTAATGCTCGCCCAATCGAAACTAAAGATTTTGCATGGAACTTAATGGCAAATATTTCTCAAAACAATAATACTATTATTGAATTGACTAAAGATGTACGCTTGTATCAACTTGGTGGATATGACAACTTAGCTATATATGCAACATCTGGCGGAAACTATGGAGAGATTTATGGAACTAAGTTTAATAGAGTTGAAGACAAAGCTAGTCCTCACTATGGAAAACTAATTGTAGATGGAAACGGACTTCCAAATGGAAAGTCGGATAAAGAAAAGATTGGAGATCAACAAGCGAAAGTATTGATTGGTTTGACAAACTCATTCCAATACAAAGGGTTTAACTTCTCGTTCTTAATAGACTCACGCATTGGTGGTGATATCTTCTCAGCTTCTAACCTATATCTACAATCAGCAGGAACAGCAGCGGCAACAGCACCAAACGGAAAGCGTGATGACTTTGTAGTGGAGGGTGTAAGACTAAACGAAAATGGTGATTACGTAGCTAACGATATTAAAGTTAGTCCACAATTATATTGGGAAAGAGTTACAACTGCAACTGGAAACTTAGGTATTTCTGAAGCAAACATTTATAAAGCAACAAATATTAGAGTTAGAAACGTACAGTTAAACTATGACTTTAACCGAAAAGTATTAACAAATACACCATTTACAAAAGTAAAACTTGGTTTATCGGTTAACAATGCACTTATGATTAAGAGTTATCTAAAAGGCGTTGACCCCGAGTCCGTATTCGGTATCGGAACCAACGCAGTAGGATTTGAAAACACTGCTCCTCCAACTACTAGATCATACTTATTTAATGTCACTCTAGGTTTCTAAACATATAATTATTAATGAAAATGAAAAAGACAAACATATTATACTTATTTTTAGCTGCACTTATGTTCTTAGGGGCTTGCTCTGATTTCGAGGATATCAACAAGAACCCCAATGCAGCCAACGAAGAGGATATCAAAGTACAATATATTCTAAACAAGGCTATTACTGACGCTCAGCAAGATCCACACATAGCTGAAAGAGCTTTTGTATTGTACTGGAGAGTAGCAGGACGTCAAGACAGATCGAGTGGAATAGCTGCTGGTAGCTACAACAATGATTGGAGTACTGACTACTACAGCTATGTATCGGGATGGATGAAATCGGCAACACAAGCTGTTGATTTAGCAGATAGCCAACTTGAGAAAGATAACTTTGCTGTTGACTACGACAAGTTTATGACACAAAACCTACGTGAGGTGGCTCGCATTTGGAGAGCATATCTTATGAGCGAGTTTGCAGACAACTTTGGACCACTTCCCATTGAAGCTTTCAAAGGTGTAAACCCTGAGTTTTCAAGTGTAAAGGATGTGTATTATTTCTTGATTGATGAACTAAAGGATGCAGCAAATAGCCTTGACACTAGTCTATCAGCTCAAGACGCAGACAAGATTTTTGATAGAGCATACGAACTAGACTTCACTAAATGGGTTAAGTATGCAAACTCAATGAGAATGAGACTTGCAATGCGTTTATCTGAAGTAGATGAATCAAAAGCAAAGTCTGAGTTTGAAGATGCTGCTAAAGGTGGCATAATCCTTGCAAATAGTGAGAACTTTGCTGTTCAAGAAAGAGATGGATGGGATCCATTAGCAGGTGTGATGTCTCGCTCATGGAATGCACTTATAATGAGCAATACATTAAATAACTTAATGATTAATCTTGGTGGAATTAAATCTGAAGACCTATTAGATGACAGCTATAACCAATACATCAAGCCTGACAACTATATGGGTATGGATTTCAGAAACTATTTCTCAGAATATACTAACGATCCATCTATAGGATTTTTCCACGATGGATTGAGAAATAAAATTGACCCAAGAGCATATGAGTTATATTTCATCCCTGGAGATTTTGAGAATCCAAATGCATCATTTGGTCCAACTAGTTTGGGTAACCTTGAAAGATCTATTTACGCAGACAAGGCTCAAACAGACTCACTTACATCTGTAAATATGGCATTTACTTGGAACACATTGCCAGGTGGAGCTTGGGGAGATAAGTCTGCTTTAAACCAGATTATTGGTACAAACCATATCCCACTAATTGTAAAGAAGTACAGAAATCATTCAGGCAAAAGAGTGTTCTTTGCAAACTGGGAAACATATTTCTTACTTGCTGAAGCAGCTGTAAGAGGATGGTCAACCCCAATGAATGCTAAAGATGCTTATGAGAACGGAATCAAAGCTAGCTTAGAGTATCATGGAGTTGGTGATTTTTATAACGATTATATCGAGTCAACTGATTATAACAGAGCTGGAACATCAGTAAAATGGTCGCATACAACAGAACCACCGGCTACCGTTGAAATGGATATGGTGGATGGAATTACAAAAGCTCCTGGAAAATATAATTTCAAATATCCAGTAGCTAGCCAAACTCTATATGGTAAAGCATTGAATGATGAAATGTCTAAAATTTTCACTCAAAAATTCATTGCTCAAAACCCATGGTTGCCACTTGAAACATGGAGTGACTACAGACGTATGGGGCTACCATTCTTTGAGAACTTAGTAGTAGAAGATCCTTTAACGAATCTACCTGGACTAACAAAATCTAATGTGAAAACAACTCAAAAACCTGAGTTCTTCCCACAAAGATTAAAGTATCCAGCATCACTTGAAAATAGTAATCCTGAAGGATATAAACAAGCAGTAGAACTTCTTGGTGGAGCAGACGCAGTTCTTACACCACTATGGTGGGCAAAACACTAAGATTAATATCATCTTGACTTTTAAAAATAGTTGGAGCGGTTTCGTTCCAACTATTTTTTTATTATATATATTTTATATTTGAATGGGATTAGACTATTTTTGTACAAAACCAATAAATATATGAGACTAAAATATTTAGCTATATTCTTTGCTCCACTACTTGCTATTTCAGGAGCGCTAGCACAAACATCAATAATGTTGTTTGATAGCTTTGAACAAGGGAAAGTATATCTGCATAACCATATAACAACTACTGCAAAGCTCAACTATGATGCAGCTAATAGTAAAATGATATATCAGCTTGATGGTAATGAAATGACTTTAATGAATAATCATGAAATTGACTCTATAATTTTTAGAGACAGTAAATTTATACCTCATGGCAATATATATCTAGAAGTAGTAAATGAAAGTAAAGGCGATATTTTTATAAATTGGAAGTTAAAAGAAAAGCCTAAGGGATATCAGGGAGCAATGGGGCTGACTACACAAGCCAAAGTGGAGAGTATTGATTTATCGCATATTACAACAAAAAAGAATGAGATATCAACAGCTGAAATAACCGAGTTCAGTAATAACAATGAGTATTGGTTTTACCAACAAGGTAAGCTGATTAAATGCAGAAACGAAAGACAACTATTAAAACAATTTCCTCAGTATAGGGATCAAATAAGAGAGTTTATAAAACAGGAGAATATAAATTTCAAAAATCCAGCTGATGCAATACAGTTGATTAACTATACACTAGGATTGTAGCTACCAAGTCAGAATAGAAAAAGCAACCATATTATATATTATTTTTACAATGAATAAAAGATTATCATTAATTGTATTTCTAATAGCAATCATAAGCTATGCCAGTGCCCAACAGGGCTTCGTACACGAATCATCAAACAGGTATGTTTATCCTGAAGAAAAAGAGGTTCTGCAAAAATTAGAACAATGGCAGGACTTGAAATTTGGAGTTTTGTTTCATTGGGGTTTGTATTCTATTCCTGGTATTGTGGAATCGTGGTCAATATGCTCCGAAGATGTGGAATGGATATCGCGCGACACTACAATGACCTACCAAGAGTATAAAAAATGGTATTGGGGGTTGAAAGATGAGTTCAATCCTACTGACTTTGATCCTGATCAATGGGCATCTGTGATGGATAAGGCGGGAATGAAATATGCAATTTTCACAACTAAGCACCATGATGGTTTTAATATGTTTGACACGAAAGAGAGTGACTTTTCTATTGCTCAAGGTCCATTTAAAAATAATCCAAAAACTAACGTTGCAAAACATGTATTCGAAGCTTTTCGTAAAAAGGATTTTATGATTGGTGCATATTTCTCGAAACCCGACTGGCACAACCAAAATTATTGGTGGGACCACTTTGCAACACCTAATCGTAGTGTAAACTATAAAATTGAGCGCCATCCAGAGCGTTGGGAAGCATTTAAAAACTTCACTTATAATCAACTGAATGAAATCACATCCGATTATGGCAACATTGATATTCTATGGTTAGATGGTGGTTGGGTAGCAGCCCCACGTCAGGATATAGATATGGATAATATAGCCAAAAAGGTACGCCAAAATCAGCCTGGTATTCTTATAGTGGATAGAACAATAAAGGGTAAGCACGAAAACTATCAAACTCCTGAGCGCTCTATACCAGAAAAACAAATGTCGCACCCATGGGAGAGTTGCATCACACTAAGCAATGATTGGGGTTGGGTGTCTAATGCGCCTTACAAATCTGCACAAACTGTGGTAAATACATTAGCAGAAATTACAGCCAAAGGTGGTTGCCTGCTATTAGGTGTTGGGCCCACTGCCAAAGGAATAATTGAGCAAGAGGCAGTAGTGATACTTGAGGAAGTAGGTAAATGGTTGGAAACAAACGGCGAAGGTATCTACAATACAAAAATAACACCTAACTATAATAATGATAATGTATGGTTTACAGCAAACAAAAACGATAAAAAACTTTATGCCATTTATGCACTTCCAGAAAATGAACAACTACCTACAACCATTGAATGGGAAGGCAATACTCCCAAAAAAGGAAGTAAAATGACATTATTGCAAAACAATAAAAAACTAAAATGGAAAACAAATGGTAGTAAGACCATAGTTACACTTCCTAAAAACTTAAAACAGGAATCACTAGTAATATCATTTGATATGAAATAGAAATGAAATATAGCGTCTTAATTTTATCCCTAATTTGTTTGCAAACCAATTTGTTTGCGCAACATAAATACAAGGATGCTACTCTTAATATTGAAGATAGAGTAGCAGACTTGTTGTCAATAATGACTATACAAGAAAAGGTGGGCCAGTTGTGCTCACCACTTGGATGGGAAATGTATATAAAAGAGGATAACAAAGTTGATATCTCAGGCTCATTTGTTGAACTAATGTCTGAAATTCAACCAGGTACTTTTTGGGCAACACTCCGCGCAGATCCATGGACAAAGAAAACTTTATCTACAGGGCTTAACCCAGAGCTTGCTGCAGAGGCATTAAATAAATTACAAAAATATGCAGTAGAAGAGACTAGGCTCGGCATACCATTGTTTTTTGCTGAAGAGTGTCCGCATGGACATATGGCTATAGGTACTACTGTATTTCCCACATCAATAGGTCAGGCAAGTACATGGAACAAAGATTTAATAGAAGAGATGGCATCTATCATATCATTGGAAGCACGTACACAAGGAGCACATATTGCATACGGACCTGTTCTAGATCTGGCACGCGATCCTCGTTGGTCGCGTGTGGAAGAGACTTTTGGAGAAGATCCAGTTCTTATAGGTCATTTAGGAAGTGCCTTTGTAAGAGGATTACAGGGTACTGACTTTTCAGATGGAAGACATACCTATTCTACTCTTAAGCATTTTGCCGCTTATGGAATACCAGTTGGTGGGCATAACGGTCAGAAAGCTATAATAGGTATGCGAGAGCTATTCTCTGATCATTTACTTCCATTTCGAATGGCTGTAGAAGAAGGTGCTAAAACGGTAATGACATCATATAACTCTATAGACGGAGTGCCCGCAACATCACACAAGTATCTTATTAATGATATACTTAAGAATAAATGGGGCTTCGAAGGTTTTTTATTTTCAGATCTAGGAAGTATAGAAGGAATAGCAACAACTCATCGCATAGTAGAAAATATAAAAGAAGCTACATCATTGGCTTTAAATGCGGGAGTGGAGGTTGATTTGGGCGGAAATGCTTATAGCAAATACTTAACGAGAGCTTTTGAAGAGGGTCTTGTAGAAGAAGAGACCATAGATACGGCAGTAACGAATGTGCTAAGATTAAAGTTCAAAATGGGGTTGTTTGAAAATCCCTATGTTTCTGTAGATATAGCAAAAAATATAGTAGGTAATAAAGAGCATAAGAATGTAGCAAGAAGAGTTGCTCGTGAGAGTGTGACATTATTAAAAAACAGCAATAATATTTTACCACTTTCAAAGGAGGTTCGTTCAATAGCAGTAATAGGTCCTAATGCTGACAATGTTTATAATCAACTGGGTGATTACACTGCACCCCAGGATTTTGATGAAGTAAGTACTGTTTTGAAAGGTATAAAGGATGCCGTATCTCCCAATACAATAGTAGAGTACAGAAAAGGGTGTGCCATACGAGACACTACTAATAACAATATTGATGAAGCTGTTGAAATTGCAAATAATTCGGATGTTATAATTTTAGTTTTAGGTGGCTCTAGTGCTAGAGACTTTAAAACTGAGTATATAGATACTGGCGCAGCACAAGTAAATAGCAACGGAAGCGATATTATTTCAGATATGGAGTCTGGTGAGGGATATGATAGAAGCACACTTAAACTATTGGGGCTTCAAGAAAAGTTACTAATTGATATTCTTGATACTGGCAAACCAGTTATTGTTATATATATCAGTGGTAGACCACTTGATATGAATGTAGCATCCCAAAGAGCAGATGCTTTACTTACAGCATGGTACCCTGGGCAAGAAGGTGGTAAAGGTATTGCTGATGTTTTATTTGGCAACTATAATCCCGCAGGAAGATTACCTATATCCATTCCTAGACATATAGGTCAAATACCTATTTATTATTCTCTTGGCAAACGCTCAAGTTACGTTGAGGAGCCTAGCACACCACTCTATTCATTTGGATATGGTATAAGCTACACCAATTTTGAATATAAAAATCTTTCGATAAATCAATCCCAAGATATTATAAATATTTCATGTGAGGTTAGAAATATTGGAAATAGAGATGGTGATGAAGTAATACAATTATACATAAGAGATAATATTAGCTCGGTTTTTACTCCCCCGATTCAGTTGAAAGATTTTGATAAGGTATTTATAAAAAAAGGAGAATCAAAAACAGTAAACTTTAAACTTACACATCAACAGCTCGCATTATATGACATAGATATGAAAGAGGTGGTAGAGCCTGGTGAGTTTACGGTTATGATAGGAGCATCATCAGACGATATACGATTAAAAGGAAGTTTTATAATTGAATGATAATGCTGAAGACTTATAATATTAAACCTCTTATTAGTATTTCCACTTAACGTTTATTTAAATAAAAATTTCTTTAATGTCCAGTTATTGTTGTAATTTTGTCAACAGAAAACTGAACATTCACATATAAATAAAACTAATTATGAGCTTTTTGACAAACGAAAAACTAACAATTGTCGGTGCTGCCGGCATGATTGGATCGAACATGGCACAAACTGCTGCTATGATGCGTCTAACTTCAAATATCTGTTTATACGACCCATTTGCACTTGGTCTTGAAGGTGTTTCTGAAGAGATGCGCCATTGTGGTTTCGAAGGTGTTAACTTCACTTTCACCACTGACGTAAAAGAGGCTTTTACTGATGCAAAATATATGATTTCATCAGGTGGTGCTCCTCGTAAAGATGGTATGACACGTGAAGACCTTTTGAAAGGCAACGCTGAAATTGCAGCTCAACTTGGAAAAGATATCAAATCATACTGTCCTGATTTGAAACACTTGACAGTTATTTTCAACCCAGCTGATATCACTGGACTTGTAGCTCTTATTCACTCTGGACTTAAGCCATCAAACGTTACCACTTTGGCAGGACTAGATAGCACTCGTTTGCAAAGCGAATTAGCTAAACACTTTGGTGTAAATCAAAACCAAGTTACCAATACTCGTACTTACGGTGGACACGGCGAGCAAATGGCTGTATTTGCATCTACTGCTCAAGTTGATGGTAAACCATTGACAGACCTAATCGGAACAGAGGCTCTTACCAACGAAGATTGGGATGCATTAAAGACACGTGTAACTAAGGGTGGTGCAAACATCATTAAACTTCGCGGTCGCTCATCATTCCAAAGCCCTTCATACGTATCAGTAGAAATGATTCGTGCAGCAATGGGTGGCGACAAATTCCGTTGGCCTTCTGGTTGCTACGTAAATACTCCAGAATTCCCACAAATCATGATGGCTATGGAGACTGATATTACTAAAGATGGCGTAGTTATCAACGAAACAAAAGGAACTGACAGCGAGATGGGAGCATTGAAAGAGAGCTATTCTCACCTTGCTAAGCTTCGTGACGAAGTAATCGAAATGGGTATTATCCCAGCACTTGAGGATTGGAAAACAGTAAATCCAAACCTATAGTATCTACACTGATAACTAAATAATAAAAAAAGCTCCGGAAAATGATTCCGGAGCTTTTTTTGTTTGGAATTAGTTATATGTCAAACTAAAAACAGAAATCACAATAGACTCCAAGCAACAGTAAGACCAGCCATTACTATAGACACCATGCTCATCAATTTGATTAGAATATTAAGTGACGGCCCTGAAGTATCCTTAAACGGATCACCCACAGTATCGCCTACTACAGTTGCCTTGTGGGCTTCGCTACCTTTACCACCCATATTTCCCTCTTCAATATATTTCTTTGCATTATCCCAAGCTCCTCCAGCATTGGCCATAAATACGGCTAATACAAAACCCGAACTTAAAGCACCAGCAAGAAGTCCCATAACACCAGCAACGCCCAATAATATTCCAACAAGAATTGGTGTAGCAATAGCTAATAACGATGGAAACAACATCTCTCGTTGGGCTCCCTTAGTTGATATTTCTACACATCGTGCGTAATCTGGCGTTCCTTCACCCGTAAGGATACCTTTTATCTCTCTAAACTGTCGTCTCACCTCTTCTACCATTAGTTGAGCAGCACGACCAACAGCATTCATAGTGAGACCAGTAAATAAGAACGACATCATTGCACCCGTAAAAATACCTACTATCACTTTTGGATTCATCAAGGTAACTTGAAAGTAGTTCATAAAATCAACAAAACTTGCTTTAGCTACCTCTACAGTTTCACCATTAGCAAATTCAAGTATATTATCTCCAAGACGAATCATACCAATCCTTATCTCTTCCATATAGGAAGCCATTAAGGCCAATCCTGTAAGTGCAGCCGAACCAATAGCAAATCCTTTGCCAGTGGCAGCAGTAGTATTACCTAGTGCATCTAGTGAATCGGTACGCCTACGAACCTCAGGCTCAAGGTCACTCATCTCGGCATTTCCACCAGCATTATCAGCTATTGGGCCATAAGCATCAGTGGCAAGAGTAATTCCTAATGTGGATAACATCCCTACAGATGCAATAGCTACGCCATACAATCCTAAGCTTAAACCGCGTGCTGAAAGCATGATTTCTATATCAAATCCAATTGCACTAAGATATGATATTATGATTGCAAACACAATTGATATAACTGGAATTGCAGTAGATATCATTCCTGTACCAACGCCAGAAATAATTACTGTAGCAGGTCCTGTTTCAGCACTATGAGCTATATCCTTAGTTGGCTTAAATGAATGAGATGTAAAATATTCTGTGGCTTGTCCAATAATTATACCAGCAAATAAGCCTACAATAACCGAGAATGATAATCCAATCCAATTTTCGAATTTAAGAAAGTAAAAAACTAGAAAAGTAGCCACAGCTATTAAAGCTGCGCTAGTATTAACTCCCCTATTTAATGCGCTCATAAGCTCTTTCATAGATGCATTTTCTTTGGTACGTACAAGGAAAATACCCAATATAGATAAGAATACTCCAATTGAAGCTATCAACATAGGAGCAAACACCGCTTTCATCTGCATCTCAGGATTTAATACAAAAGCCGATGCACCAAGAGCAGCAGTCGATAAAATAGAACCACAATATGATTCGTATAAATCAGCACCCATACCAGCTACATCACCTACATTGTCCCCTACATTATCAGCAATAGTGGCAGGATTCCGTGGATCATCCTCGGGAATACCAGCCTCAACCTTTCCAACCAAATCTGCACCAACATCAGCCGCCTTAGTATATATTCCACCTCCTACACGTGCAAACAAGGCTTGGGTAGAAGCTCCCATACCAAAAGTGAGCATGGTGGTGGTTATTATAATTAGCTTGTGACTACTATCAGCGTCATTAATGAAATGATCTAATACAAGATACCATACCGATATATCTAGTAATGCAAGACCCACCACAACGAGCCCCATTACCGCACCAGAGCGAAAAGCAACCTGCAATCCACTATTAAGAGATTTACGAGCAGCATTGGCAGTTCGTGCAGATGCATATGTAGCAGTTTTCATACCAAAAAATCCAGCTAGCGCTGAAAAAAACCCTCCTGTTATAAAAGCAAAAGGAACCCAACCATTCTGCAAACCAAAATAAGCCATAATACCAAAGATGACAGCAAGAATTATAAATACAATTGTTACCACCTTGTACTGCTGTTTTAGATACGACATTGCACCGTCGCGAACGTGCTTAGCAATGGTTTTCATTTTGTCGGTACCCTCACTCTGCTTCATCATATTTTTGAAGAAGTAATAAGCAAAGCCTAAGGCAAACAATGAAGCGACTGGAACAAGATAGAAATAAGTCATAAGACAATATGTTTTTGAGGTTAATAACTTCTTAATCTATTTTGGATGCCATAAAGCTATAGAAAAAGATTTAAATAAACAAAACAACTGATAAAATAATAAATGATTGTTTGATTCTAATAGAAATAGGCACATATATATATTATAATTCCATCATATTAATAGCTATATTAGTTACAAATTAAAACATTTTGGGCTTATCTTTGTTTAGTTTTATTGATTACATTTTTTTAATATATATATGTTTGTATGAAGAATTTACATTTTGACACCCTGCAGGTTCATGCAGGTCAACAACCCGATCCTATCGAAGGAACTAGAGTTACACCTCTACATCAATCGACTGCATTTGTATTTAAAAACGCCGAACATGGAGCTAACTTATTTGGTTTAAGAGAGTTTGGTAATATATATACACGACTTCAGAATCCTACAACTGATGTCTTCGAAAAACGAATGGCTGCTCTAGAAAAAGGAGTTGCTGCACTAGCCACTGGCTCAGGCCAATCGGCTGAATTTATTGTTGTAAATAATATTGCTAAGGCTGGAGACAACATTGTGACTTCTCCATTTCTATATGGTGGAACTTACAATCTTTTTAAAGTTTCGTTTGCTCGTTTAGGAATTGACTTCAGATTTGCAGAAGATGATAGTGCAGAAAGCCTTGAAGCACTTATTGATGATAAGACTAAAGGAATATATCTTGAAATGATAGGAAATCCTGAGTATAATATTCCAGATTTTGAGAAAATTATTGCAATGGCTCGTAAGCATGACGTGCCAGTAATTGTGGACAATACATTTGCTCAGGGTGGATATCTTTTTAATCCTATTGAATGGGGTGCCAATGTTGTGGTTCATTCTGCAACTAAATGGATTGGTGGTCATGGTACTTCAATGGGTGGAATCATTATTGATGGTGGAAACTATAACTGGGGTAATGGAAAATATCCTGAGTTTAGTGAGCCATCTGAAGGTTATCATGGATTAAATTTCTGGGAAACATTTGGAGATAAATCACCTTTTGGAAACATAGCATTTGCAATTCGTTGTCGCGTAGAAGGATTACGTGATTTTGGTCCTGCCATTAGCCCATTCAACTCATTTATGATGCTACAAGGACTTGAAACTTTGTCGCTGAGATCTGAAAGAATAAATTACAATGCTCTTGAAATAGCTAAATGGCTTGAAGCTCATTCAAAAGTTGAAAAGGTAAATTATCCAGGACTTGAAAGCAACAAATATCATAGTCTAGCTAAGAAGTATTTGAAAAACAATGGTTTTGGTGGCGTTCTTTCATTCTTCATCAAGGGTGATGAGAAGCAAGCAGCAACAGTAATTGATAATCTAGAATGGATTAGTCATGTGGCAAACGTTGGTGATGCTAAAACATTAATAATCCATCCAGCATCTACTACTCACGAACAATTATCTAAGGAGGCACAATTAGCTGCAGGAGTTTATCCTAATATGCTTCGTTTATCACTAGGTATTGAACATATCGATGATATCAAAGCTGAATTAGAACAAGCTCTATCAAAATTATAAGACTAAAATAATTGGTAAAGTAAAAGCGTGATAGGAAACTTATTCCCATCACGCTTATTTTTTCGTTAGTTGTCCGAAATCACTTCTCTAATTGCTCTTTGGTCTTGTATTATTAATCTCAATTCTTGCTCAAGATCAATTCTACTAACCTCCATATCCTCAATCTCAACACGTTGCCATATCTCCTCAACCCATCTGTTTTGATCAGTTCCAAATTCATCTATCTCCTGAAACCATCGTAGGTATAGGAACTTAGCACCCGCTAATCTTAAGTGAAGTGGATTATCTTTCCCAATTTGTGTGCGATTAAAAGAATGTCGAATTTCTTCGGTGTATATCGAATCTCCGTCCAATCTAAACTTACCATCTACAGTAATCATAGCCCCTTTTTCGGTAGTCATAAAGTTGAAGAATCTACCATCTTCACAAATCATTTTAAACATACCTCTAGGCATACGATTATAACCATCCTCATTACTGTTGTGAACTGCTTTCACCTCCCACAACCCAAACATTTGCTCGGCTGTTGCACTTTTGAGCCCCCGTTTTGATGAGCCACAACTGACAAGCAGTGCGGCCATCAATCCGATAACTGATAATTTAAAAAACCTGGTATTCATGATTGTCACAATTTATGATTATTAAAGCTCAATATTCCGACTACAAATATAAGATTTTTTTACATATGTGCAACTTTTTTGAGGATTTGTTTTGAAAAAATTCTAAAAGCTGACTTAGTGAACAATATCAATCTCTTCAATCAAATGAGAGGCTCCCATATATTTGTCAATAACAAATAGTACGTACCTAACATCAACAATAATACTTCTTTGATAATCGGGCAGATATTGTATATCACCCCCTACTCCCTCCCAGTTGCGGTCGAAGTTGATACCTATTAATTCACCATGAGCATTTAAAATAGGACTTCCTGAGTTTCCACCAGTACTGTGGGTAGATGCCGCAATAGCAACCGGCATACGCCCATCTTGAGTTGCATAATTTCCAAAGTCTTTATTTCTATAAAGCTCTTTAAGCTTTGCTGGAACCACAAACTCCCAGTTATCTGCATCCTCTTTCTCCATAACACCATCTAGCGTCGTTTGATATTCGTAATAAACAGCATCTGAGGGCTTATAACCCTTAAGCTGTCCGTAAGCCAACCTAATAGTAAGATTAGCATCAGGAGCATATGCAGTAAGTCCATCCATTTCCAAAATACCTTCTAGATATTTCTTTCGTGCTATATTAAAAGCATTATTATAAGAGCTTTGCTTCTCTCGAAGATGGGCAGCTTCAGCTCTTACAGATTTTGCAAACATAAACATGGGATCGCTTGTCAATTTATCAACCGAAGGATTTTCAACAAACCTTTCAATGTTTGCTTTACTTGCAAATAGAGAATTATCAAAAATAAAATCAACAAATCGATTCACATCACCATCAAAACTGCCATGCAACCCCTTAATGTATTCTGGCAAATCTTTCTCCGATACATTCGATGTATATGCGTTAATCATTGCTTTAGCTACCTTACGATCAACTTCAGGATTATAGTCCTTATTTGCAAACTTCTCATAATCTGATATCAAACGTTGGCTATACTCAATGATATCTTCCTTATTATCGGACTCTATAGCCATAGCAAGCATATCAGCGCTAGCAGTAGGCACATTGGCAAACTCTATTCCTCTTGTTATAGCCTCCAAAAGATAAGTACTTCTTTGTCGATACTTGGCCCTATCATCTATAATAGATTGAATAGAATTAATAGCCTCTACATATTCAGGCTTATCATTGTTAGTAGCCCATTCAATCACTCTATTCTGCTGTTCCAATTTCGTACCCACAAAATCACGCATGTCGGTAGCCCAATTAGAGCCCATAGCTCTCTTATATGCATTAGTGGACCCTGAATACTTTGCAGCATATTGAATCTTAACTTGTGGGTCGGCAAGCATCTCTTCAAGCATTGTTTCTTGGCGTACTTTTCGCATATTAATCAAGATATCGTTATCAATATCTCTTCTCTCTTCCACCTCCCATGAAGTGTAAAACTTGTTAGTAGTGCCAGGAAAGCCCATCATCATCACAAAGTCATTTTCATTTGTTCCCTTTGATGATATTGTCAACCATCTTTTAGGATTCAATGGCACATTATCAGCAGAATAGCTAGCAGGATTACCATTTTTGTCAGCGTAAATTCTAAATACCGAGAAATCACCAGTATGTCTAGGCCATGTCCAATTGTCAGTATCGGCACCATATTTACCAATAGAGCTTGGGGGAGCTGCCACGAGGCGAACATCTGAATATATCTTTTTCACAAACATAAAATACTGATTACCCTCAAAGAATGGCTTAATCTCAACATCCATTCCCACATTATCAGTAAAAAAATCGGCTCCTAATTTCTCTACACCTAATCTTTTCAGATATGATGGCGAAAGATATAGAACTCCATCAGTATCTTGATCTTTATCTCTTTCAAGTGATTGTTTTACATAATCCGTAACATCTTCTATTCTATCTATAAAAGTAACAGTAAGGCCAGGGTTTGGCAACTCCTCATCCTTGCTCATTGCCCAAAATCCATCTTCTAGATAATTATGCTCTAGTGAGCTATGGTTCTGAATCTGACCATAACCACAATGATGATTAGTAAGCACCAATCCTTGAGACGAAATCACCTCACCAGTGCATCCACCTCCAAATTGAACAACAGCATCCTTTAAGGACGAACCATCAGGATTATAAATATCATAATCCTCAAGCTTGAGACCCATTTTCTGCATTTCTGATAGTTTTTGTTGCTTAAGTAAGTGCAACATCCACATTCCCTCATCTGCCTTAACCATGAATGCAGAAATCATGATCGTAAGCAACACAAAACTCTTCTTAAAAGTCATAGTATTATTTAATTTATTTACTGTTTGCATTAAACAAAATCGTCGCCATATTTAAACTTCACTTCCGTAACGAAGTGCTTAATGCGCTGCTCTTCCTCTTTTCTACATATTAGTAATGAATTCTCTGACTCTGCAACTATATATCCCTCGAGCCCTTGAACAACCACAACCTTCCCATCACTCATTGTGACAATGTTATCACTACTTTCAAAAAATAGAGACTTACTATTGAAGCTCACATTATTATCATCATCCTTATCCGACACTTCATACAATGCACCCCAGGTTCCTAAATCAGACCATCCAAAGTCTGAACCTATAACATACACATTATCGGCCTTCTCCAATACACCATAGTCTATTGATATATTGGGACAGAATGGAAAAGCCTCATCAATAAATGATTTCTCCTCATCAGTGTTAAACTTATCCTTACCCTCCAGCATCTTTTTATATATATCAGGTAGATGTAATTTGAATGCATTAATTATAGTCTCCACATTCCATAAAAAGATACCTGAGTTCCAAACAAACTCACCACTCTCAAAGAAAACCTTAGCGAGGTCAAGATTAGGCTTTTCAGTAAATGTTTTTACCTTACTTATACCATCTAACTCCTCTTTGCTCTCTTGAATATATCCATATCCGGTTTCGGGGCGACTAGGAGTTATTCCCAACGTCAATAAACAAGGGTTCTTACCCACAAAGTCGAGTCCTCTTTCAATCTCTTTCAAAAAGACATCCTCCTTCAAAATAAGATGATCCGAGGGAGCAACTATAATATTCGCTTTCGGATCTTTTGCATATATATGAAAAGCAGCATACGCAATTGCAGGAGCTGTGTTTCTACGAAGTGGTTCTTTCAAGATTTGACTATCTGACAACTGTGGCAATTGCTCTTTTGTAATCTTGGCATACGAATCATTTGTAACAATATAGATATTTTCAACTGGAATTAGTTTTTCAAATCTATCAAATGTTGTTTGCAGCAAAGAGCGACCAGTACCAAAGAAATCGAGGAATTGTTTAGGCCTCTCCTCCTTACTAAAAGGCCAAAAGCGGCTGCCTACGCCACCACTCATTATTACGCAATAATTATTATTGTTTCTCATCAACAAACAGATTAAATATGTAAGTAAATAATATTCGGTTCAAAAGTCATAATCGACCAATATGTTAGCCAACTATGTTCGAAATAGATAACATTCTCATATTAGTATATGTTTAATATCAAACCTTAATGAACAGATAAAGATAAGCATAAAATCTTAGTTGAAATAAAAAAAACATATGTTTTAGAAAAAAAGCCTCAAACTATTTCGTTATATAAAATAATTGTGTACTTTTGCACTCGCATTTAAGCAATGCCCAGATGGCGGAATTGGTAGACGCGTTGGTCTCAAACACCAATGGATGCAAGTCCTTGCCGGTTCGATCCCGGCTCTGGGTACTACTTTAAAACGCTAAGTCTTTATTAATAAAGACTTAGCGTTTTTCTTTTTCTCTCCGTGTCCGCAACGTGTCCGCATTTTTTTGTATTAGTAAATTTTTGCGATGAAAAGCACAAAATGAAATTTGTCAAAAACTATCTTTGCATTGGGTAATTCTTTAATAGCCCCTGAAATAAAATAGGGGGACATATCCATACTAAGTATCTAAATGTTTTCATTATTACCTCCCTTTATCTCAAGCGATTCTGTGAAACTAGTGATGGTAGAGGCATCTTTACCCTCACATACATGTATAACTCTGTGAGCATCCATATCGGCAAAAATAGTCACATAGTTATGTCCTTTCTTGCTAGATGTTTCGTCCACCCCAACTTTGGTTACTTCACTTAAATCATCCTTAGACTTTGCTAGATCAATCCAGTAGTCAAAACGCGCCATACACGAGGCTGTGTGACCTTTAGGTTAGAAGCAACTTTAGATATAGGTACTTCACTCTCTATTAATAGCATAGCGTATGCTTCAAACAATAAAGTAAAGCCACTACCTGGCCTTGCCCATGGCGTAGATACTTTATGTATAGTGCCATCAGATCTTTTAATCCTAGGCACACGAGCATGAAGAAAGCAATTATGTTGAAAGAAGTTCAGATGTTGCCATTCACGATTAACCGTATCATATGCAGTAGTTTCATTACCTTCATTTTTTTGAACTTATATCTACGCTCAAAGTTAAGATGTAAATGGAGAACTTAAAAACTCAACTTTCTCAACATACCATGGAGAGGAAAGACCTAATGTGATGCTAAAAATTTCTGTACTATTCATACGGCAAAGTTAATGATTTTAGAAGTGTTTAGTGTATAATATGTTGCACTTCTAAATTGAACTTAGCATGCTTCTATTTTCGTGTGGCAACCTAACTAGATCGTCAAGAGCAGAAAGATAGAAGTTCATCTTCCCAAGATATTCAGGTTTAAATTCACCTCGCTTCAATTCAATTGCAACCAAGCACTGCAATTGTCGATTAAAGAATAACAAATCAATAAAATATTCTCGTTCCGAAACAATTAGACGATGCTGATTACCAATAAAAGAAAAATCTTTTCCCAAAGACATTATAAAGTTTTTGATATTCATCACTATTTCACTTTCAAGAACTCGTTCATCAATCTCATCCCCTGGTGATTCGATGTTGATAAAATCTAATAAATACTCATCTTTAAAGGACAGTAATGCCTTAAGGCTAAGATTAGCATCAGAAATAGTTGTGGAAAAGTTGTTGGGCAACTTCACTTGTTTTTCATACAAATTTGCTTTCAAATTACTTTGTAAAAGTCTATGGCTCCAAAACCCTGTCGCACACTTCTCGATGTAGAAAAATCTCTCTTCCAATGATTTAGTTTTAATAATTATCTCATAATGATGAGAAAAGCCTATCGATAGGAAACTATTCCATTTATCTAGGTTCAAATCTCAAGATTTTATTTGAATAGTCAACATTTTTATAGGTTAGTTGATAAATTTCAGGACATCGTTTACACATTTGCATGGATTTTTCTTCAATCCTATCAGCCAATTTTTTGTTACCTGATAGCTAATAGACCAATCATATAGCCAACTCCAATTCCATAGTACACCCTATCCTTACTAATTTGCAACATAGGAGAAACTGTTAATCCAAAAAATCTACTAAAAGGGAATTCAATTTTAGGATTGATGATTATACTAAAAGCATAGTGTTTTTCAAAATCATAAGAATAGTTTTCGGCCAAATTTATGGGAGAATTATGAATCTTTACCCAGTTTCTGGGCTCTGAAATAATTGTATAACCTGCGCCAAATAGCATATTAAGTCTGATATTGCCTTCATTATTCAATTTATAAATTCTTCCTGCAGATATTCCGAAGTTCATAAATTCATCTTTAGGGTTAGACAATCCAAAAGAAAGCGAACCAATTATTCCCCCTGCATAGTCTTCTGGTTGCGTTTTAGGTTTCCTAACTCCAACAAAGAAACCCAACTGAAAAGAGTATTTGTCTTTTAATACATAATTCAGATTGATATCTGATACCAAATAGTTTCCGCGTCCCACTTCAGCTGAAAAAAATAGAGCATTGTTCTTTGCAAACTGTGCATTTGCAAAACTAAATGGAAGTAGAGCAATGGATAATATAAATATCATACGTTTCATATTGAATTAAATTAGTTGGTTACATATACTGTGGTTTAATTTATATTTCCGTATTCAACAAGCATGCCCCCTAATATACGTACAATAGATAGTAATCATTTCTCATCAAAAGTAACTAACATTACACATATCAAAAAGATATTCATGTTAAAAAAGTCATGTCCATCATATTTTAGTTTTACATTTACACGTATGTTGAATATGGGTTAAAGAGTGTTCAAACGGTATTAAATAACAAAAGAGCTACTCCACATTAGGAATAGCTCTTTTGAAAATAAATTAATTGTATAGCTTACTTATTCAGCACTTTTGTGGCTAAAATAGAAACTACCTCCAAGTTGTCCTACTTCTTTATAAGATGATTTATTTCCAATAACTGTTATTTCATCACCAACTTTTATTCCTTTGGCTTCAAACAAGCCGTTCTTCTCTTCATTGGTTACTGCACCATAACCTGGGCTGCATCCAAAAACATAGGTTTCACCAGAAGCATCTTTAAAATAGAACCTTCCAATTAAATCACTTACTATTTCTGTTATCTCCCCCGTCACCATATAGAAATCTTCTTTTGAATCTGGCTTCGTCAATACCTCTGCAATAGTGAGAGGAGTAACGGAAATAACACTCTCCAATACTGGATTAATCATCTGAGGTCCTTTATATTCGCCACGTTTGCCAACTACGGTTACTATATCACCTAATTTATATTCTTTTCCTTGCTTGTCAAGTTTATAAACTAATACTTCGCCAGAGAAGTCTCTTATAGTGATATTATTATCATACTTAGCATCTATTTTAATAATGCTTCCAGTCAGTCGATATGGTATTTGGCTCACTTCTGCATCTATAAACTCTTTGATAGAAGCTTTTATGATTGCACCTTTTTGAGTAAAAGATGTTTCTGCACTATAATCTTTACCACCGCTAGTAGTAGAGAAGTTGATAGTAGAACCACGATCGCCACCCTCGTTAGCAGTAGCTTTGAATGTAACAACTACATTAGTTCCTGCTGATTGGATTGATGAAATAGACAACCAAGACTTATCTTCCTCTGGTATATCTACCGACAAGCCTACTCCTTTGTTAGTAAGGTGTGCAATAAATTCACCACCTTCAACTGGAAGAACTTTGTTTTCAACTGAATCAACTTTAATATTTGACTTATTGATTTTAATTACTGATACATTTACCATTTGGGCTTTACCATTATAACTTCCTTTTGGTCCCTCAATAGTTACCTCATCACCAACGTCAAGACCTAGACTCAAGAAGTTTTTTGTTTGTCCTTTAGCATCAAGGGTGCCATAAATATAGATTCTGCCAGTTTCGTCAACCAAATCCCAGTTACCATAAAGAGTGTTTGAAATATTTTCTACAGTACCTGTCATGCGCAATAGCTTGCCATCAGGACTTGTGAGTGCTTCAGCAACCTTAACTGGAGATACTTTAATTTCCCCTTGAATAACATTAACTCTTTGCGTCTTACCAGCACTTTTAATTAACACCTCTGCCGTACGACCGCCAGCAACTTCCGCTGCCTTAAATGTAAGTTTTGACTCACCCGCTTTTCCTGAAGTAGTAGAAATTTCTAGCCACTCAACTGGGTTTTTCTCAGTAGTTACTTTTTCTAGTGTCCAATCATCTGTAGTAGTTAATGTAATGTCTGTAGAACCTCCATCAACAGGTATTGACACATATGACGACGACACTCTAATTTCATCAAGCAACGTCACATCGCTTTCTTTCTCGCAGCTCACCATAAATGCAAGCATAGTTGCGAGTAGTGGAAATATATATTTTAATTTCATATCGTTTATACTTTTATTTAGTTGAAAATATATTTAATACCAATTGAACCATACCAAGTTTGTCCTAAAGAGTAGCTTGATGTAAATGTTTTAGTATCACCATGAATCGCTTCTGGAGTTGAGAATGTAGCAACGCCTTGTGAATCTACTCCTTCGTATTTCAATATACGAGCTTCCGAACCAATCTCTGGGTTAAGATATTTAGCTACGCCCCATTTGTTGTTAAATAGGTTCATTACGTTCTTAATATCTAAGCTTAGCTGTAGCTTGTGCGTTGCATTAGCTACGTTTACCACAAAGTCGTGTTTGTAGCTAAAATCGATACGATGCACCCATGGAGAGTAAACACTATATGGCTCTGCATATTTACCTTGTTGGTTTTTCAAATAGCTATTGTTATGAACATAATCCATAAAACGAGTTGCATCGTCTGGTGATACAAATCTGAAGTCACCATTCTTCACTTGCTCATCAGTTGGCACATATATTGCGTCGTAGTTATATCCATCACCATTCATATCATTTGCTGTCATGTAAGAGTAGTTTGCTCCACCTTTCCATCCTTCGTATATGAAGCTATAGTGGTTACCACTCTTATCGTTGATAGTCAAAGATGCTACAAGACGGTCAGGAGTATTGTACTGAGAGTTGTGTAATTTGATATGGTTAGGACCTTCTACAGTTGGAACATATGTAAATGCAGACTCTGCGTTAGAACCTGGCATACCTGTTACATCCTTAGCAACAGTGTGTGTGTATGCAGCCATCAAGTTTATATATTTTGTAGGTTGTGCATTAACAGTGATGTTGCCTGACCAACCATAGCCACGGCTAGTATTTTCTAACACAAATGCAGGAGTACCTTCTCTATAACCTTCTGGATAAATAGGACGATTGTCAACACCATTGAAACGAGCAAAACCACCAACATTTGGTGTGCTCCAATCTGAGATAGCTACACCATTTACAGTTTTATTGAAGATTCCCTCCAATGTTACTGACAATGGGAAAGATGTGTTGAAAGAATAGTCACCAGCAATAGATGTTTTCCACACCTGTGGCATCTTAAAGTTTGGATCTACAGCTGCAATAGATGAAGGACGTGCCCCATCTTCGGGAGAAATAGTTGAAGGGTAACCTAAGCCTATCAGCTTATCATAAAGAGCAGCTTGTGTTGCTCTTCCATTAGCATCTGTAACTAATCCTCCAGTAAACTGTGTCATATCTGCATATCTATTTCCATCAGCATCCGTTGTATATTTTCCATTATAATCTTTAACAAAATGAATATCTTTCTTGCCATCGTAAATTTTAGAAACACCACTTAGTTGTGCTTGATACTGCACCATACCACCATTTGTAGGCATATTTGTGAAGAACACAAGAGGTAGATTTCCTGAGAATAATCCTGTACCTCCACGAACCTTAAAGCTATTATCACCAAATGTATCCCATACAAAACCTATACGTGGAGAAAATGTAATAGCTGTATTAGGCCATTTACCTGTATCAATGTTACGACCATTATATTCTATATCATAGATTGCTTTATTTGTCATCAAATCTGCATTATTGAAAATAAGACCATCAATACGAAGACCGTACGAAAGTTTGAAGTTGTCATTTATGCTCCAATCATCTTGACCATAAATACCAATAGTATTTGTTCTTACTCTTGCAGCAGGATTAGCTTCGCCATCATAACCGTAAGTTAAGTTCACAATCTCAGGAGCAGCACCATTCATAAAGTCATCAAGGCTTTTGTAGCGATAATAACCTGTACCATTACGCATATATGCGTTGTCTGCCATCTTATACTCGTATGAGACACCTCCAATAATTTTATGGTTACCCATATAATATGTCATCTCATCTTTGATGTTGAAAACATTATTGTGAACACCATTATTCCAAGTAAATAACTCATAACCTAACGACATATATGCTTCACCATCTTTCAAAATATCAATAAATGGGAAAGGAGTAGAATTGCTTCCACGCATATCATCAAGCTTAGAGAAAGTAGCTAATAATTGATTTGAAATATTGTCGCTCAATCGGCTATTCAAATCAAAAGAGAACGAATGAACAAGGTTGTCCATCGAGTACATCGAGTTTGCAAAAGCCATTGAAGCTTTTGACATTCTAGCCTCAGTCATACGAGTACCCCCATCCATAGAGGTAGCGTTAGGTGATCTCCATGATGTATTTTTAGTATAGTTGTAACGTAAAGCCAAACGGTGTTGGTTTGTAATATTCCAATCTAAACGAGCAAGAAGCTTAGTATTGCTTTCGTCAGCAGGGAAATTAGTGTAAGACCCTGTGTCATATCCATATTTCTCCTTAACGAAATCAGAAACCTTCTTCATATCAGCCTCCGTAGTGCGAGATATATAGTTATCAGCATCAGCAACTCCATCTGTTGATGGTCTCCATCTATTTACAATAGTTGGCTTCTGTCCTAATTCACCATTTACAAAGAAGAACAATTTGTTTTTAATAATCGGTCCACCCAAAGTAAATCCATAAGTAGTAAGCCTGTCCTTTTCGCGTGCACCCTGTATTTGCATGCCATTTACTGCATCACCTCTAAAGTTCTCATTCCTATGATAAGAATAAGCAGTAGCTCTAAATGTATTTGTACCCGATTTAGTAATAGCGTTTACTCCACCACCAATAAAATTTGTTTGGCGAACATCGTATGGAGCAATCACAACTTGCAGTTCGTCAATTGCGTCAAGCGAAATTGGGTTACCTCCACCAGGAAGACCGCTGCTCAAACCGAAGTTATTGTTGAAATTAGCTCCATCCACAGTAAAATTAGACGAACGACCGTCTGCACCACCAAAGTTCATACCATTACCTCCATAAGGAGAAAGGCGAGTTACATCCATAATACTACGATTTACCGTAGGTAAACTTGTAATTTGCGAGCTAGTAATGTTTGTTACCGCTCCTGTCTTTTCTGAAGGGAACTTTGTTCTTGCTGCAGTTACCACTACCTCATCTAGTGTTGTAGCTTCTTCCGAAAGTTCAACATTCAATACATAGTTAGAACCTAAAGCTAAAGAAATGTTGTTTGTAGTACTAGTTCCGTACCCTATGTAGGTAACCTCCACAGTGTATGGACCACCCACACGCATACCATTTAGATTATAGCGACCCTCCAAGTTGGTCACAGTACCATAGGTTGTCCCCGAAGGTGTATGTGTTGCAATCACCGTAGCACCAATTACGGGGCCCTCATCATCTGAAACACGTCCGCTCATACTCGACGTGGTCACCTGTGCTTGCAAAGCAGTAGTTAGTACCATAACAAATGCTACTAACATTAATCTGAGCTTTTTTACCATAAAGTTAAAATTTTTACGAGTTTAAATAAAATAGTTTATTTTGAATCTGTACAAATGTAGTATAAAAGTTTGAAATAATCGTTGATTTCTTACGACAATTAGGCGCAGTCAATAAAGTGTAAATAAGAGTATTCTAAACAGTATGATATCACAACCCATCATTATCTTACTATTTAACTTGCATAAGACTAATTATCTTTAAATATTCAATACTCACATCAAAAAAATTAGCATATTCATTATTTGCAACAGCTTGAATATTTAACAGTTGTATATAAAAAAAACGTGCAATCCTAAAATAAGGATCACACGTTTTATAATCTATATATAATTTATTTGATGACTATTACATCATACCGCCCATTCCGCCGCCCATAGGCATTTGTGGCATTGCAGGCTCATCCTTCTTAATCTCTGTAATTACACATTCTGTTGTCAAGAACATACCAGCTATAGAAGCAGCATTTTCAAGAGCTACACGAGTCACTTTAGTTGGGTCGATAACACCAGTCTCATATAGGTTCTCAAATTTCTCGTTGCGAGCATTGTATCCAAAGTCGCCCTTACCTTCGCGTACTTTTTGAACTACTACAGCACCTTCTTTTCCAGCATTTTGAACAATCTGACGAAGTGGCTCTTCAATAGCACGTTTCACTATTTCAATACCAGTAAGCTCATCATCATTTTCAGCCTCAATGCTAGCCAAAGCTTCAGCAGCACGGATATAAGCCACACCACCTCCAGGAACTGTACCCTCTTCTACAGCAGCACGAGTTGCAGAAAGAGCATCTTCAACGCGGTCTTTCTTCTCTTTCATTTCCACTTCTGATGGAGCACCTACATAAAGAACTGCTACACCACCTGCTAGCTTAGCCAAACGCTCTTGCAACTTCTCACGATCATAGTCGGAAGTAGTTTTTTCGATTTGAGATCTAATTTGACTAATTCTATTAGAGATTGCATCTTTTTCGCCAGCACCATTTACAATAGTTGTAGTATCTTTATCTATTGTGATTTTCTCTGCACTACCAAGCATTTCAAGGGTTGCAGCCTCCAGGGTCAATCCTTTCTCATCCGAAATTACTGTACCACCAGTTAGAATTGCGATATCTTCAAGCATTTCCTTACGACGATCACCAAATCCAGGAGCTTTAACAGCAGCAATCTTAAGCGAACCACGCAAACGGTTAACCACCAATGTAGTCAACGCTTCCGAGTCAATATCTTCAGCAATAATCAATAAAGGCTTACCAGTTTGCACACCCTTCTCAAGGATAGGCAACAAATCTTTGATAGCAGAAATCTTTTTGTCATGAATCAACACTAATGGCTCGTCATACTGTACTTCCATATTCTCTGTATCAGTAACAAAGTATGGAGAGATATATCCACGATCGAACTGCATACCTTCTACCACATCCACATATGTGTCGGTACCTTTAGCCTCTTCCACAGTTATCACACCTTCTTTGCTCACCTTTTCCATTGCCTCAGCAATAAGTTTACCTATGGTTTCATCGCCATTTGCAGAAATCTTAGCTACGTTCTCAATTTTCTTAAGATCGTTACCCACTTCCACAGCCTGCTCTCTTAGGTTTTCTACTACTCTGGCAACAGCCTTGTCGATACCACGTTTCAAGTCCATTGGGTTAGCACCTGCAGTAACGTTTTTCAAACCAACTCCAATAATTGATTGAGCCAACACAGTAGCGGTAGTAGTTCCATCACCCGCATCATCGTTAGTTTTCGAGGCAACCTCTTTCACCAACTGAGCACCCATGTTCTCAATCGCATTTTCAAGCTCTATTTCTTTAGCTACTGATACACCATCTTTAGTAATATGTGGAGCACCATACGCTTTATCTAAAATCACGTTACGACCTTTTGGTCCCAAGGTTACTTTTACCGCATTAGCCAATGCATCTACGCCTTTTTTTAATGAGTCGCGCGCCTCTATGTCAAATTTAATTTCTTTAGCCATATTTCTATAGTTTGATTTTTATAAGTTTTAATTATTACTCTTGTTTTGATTATTCTACAACCGCTAGAATATCCGACTGACGCATGATTAAGAACTTCTCGTTGTCGTACTCCACTTCAGTTCCAGCATATTTACCATACAAAACCTGGTCGCCAGCTTTCAAAACCATCTCCTCATCCTTTGTGCCATTGCCTACAGCAATAACTTCACCTTGCAAGGGCTTCTCTTTAGCCGAATCAGGAATAATAATTCCACCTACTGTTTTTTCTTCTGCAGCTGCTGCTTTTATAAGCACTCTATCTGCCAAGGGTCTAATACTCATATTCGTAAACTTTTTTAGATTTAATATTTTAATTATTTATATTCATTTTTTGTCGTTACGACACTCATAGTATTGCATAATCTGTGCCAAACTTTTTTTTGGCAGGAAATTGGATTATAAAGACAGTCATACTGACAAAATTTCAGTCATACTGACATTTTCATAACACAAAAAAATAAACCATCTTTGTATTCAGAAATATTACTGACTAACAAAACACATAAAATGAAAAAAAGAAACAATAAAAAAACACTTACCTACACCGCCATAGCTATAATAGCAGTGGCATTGGTAGTAATTTACTCGATGTGGAATGGAAATGGAAACAAAAACACAGCAGACACTACAGAGGCGGAGGCTATAGAGATAAAGTTCAACAAGCAGGGCACTCTGTCATTCATTTCAAGCGAAAGTAGAGATGCCCTATCTACTATAGATATTGAAGTAGCCAATACCGACCAACTACGCGCACGTGGGCTGATGTACCGAAAATCAATTCCGCAAGATGCCGGAATGCTATTTGTATTTAATCATGAAGAGATGCAGGGCTTTTGGATGAAAAACACATATATAGCGCTCGATATGCTATTTGTAAATGCAGAACGACAAATCGTAACAATCCACATGAACACCACTCCTATGAAGGAGTGGAACTATGCATCCACAGCACCAGCACTATATGTGGTGGAGGTAAATGCAGGCTATTGTCTTCAAAACAATATTAAAGAGGGAGACTTTATAGAGTTTGAGTATTAGAATACTCAAATTAAACACAAAATTGAATCACTATATACTATACCGATAGTTGCATATTGTGAAGCGATTAAGAAGGTTGTTTGGTTCAGAATTACACAATTTTGAACCAAACAACTTTTATATCCAATTCAAATTGTGTTTATTAGTTTAGCAAGTCGATAAATGATTGTGGTAAGCAGATATTATCAACCTCCAAGGCATTCCTAAACAAAGGGGCAATCTCCTCATCTTTAAATCCGGCAATACCACACCCAATACGTGTAACGTAGAAATATATATCAGGATTTTGCTTAGCAAATTCGATAAATTCATCAACATATGGCACAATAGTTTCTACCCCGCCCTGCATAGTGGGTATGCCATATGATTGGCCCTGCATGCCAACACCCTGCCCCATCACGGCTCCAAATTTACTGTATGCCACATGTGCCGCACCACCCAAGTGCATGCCCTCAAGATTACTGCCAAAAACAAACACCTCATCCTCAAGCAAGGCTTGTATAAAATGGGGAGTAGCTTGGGGCTTATCTTTAAACTGTTTCATATTGTTGAAAATTTATTAAGCTAGAAGAACAAATCACCTATCATGCACACGTAAAATAGTGTCATTAATTTATTCAACTCAAATATAATAGTTATTTCTCATAAAATAATAGAATTGTAAGAATAGATGATAATTGCCATATAGTTTGAACCTAAGATAGAGCAAGAAAAAGAAATAACACCAACAGGGACACAAAAACGCAAACACACTGATTAAGATCTAGTTATAATTGTACAATCAAAATATTGATCTTATGTTTGCACAAAATTAATGAGAAATGAACACATCCTTTGAGCGAACAAAAAATAGAACTGTAGAATGGTTGACACCTCCAGAACTTGTAAAAAAGTTAGGCCAATTTGATTTAGATCCATGCACCCCAATTGAACCTCCTTTTGTTCACGCAAAAACCAATTATAGCATTATAGATGATGGATTGACTAAGGAGTGGTTTGGAAGAGTTTATATGAACCCACCATACGGGAGGGGAATGGAAAAATGGATGGAGAAATTAAAAAATCATGGTAATGGAATTGCTTTGATTTTTGCACGCACAGAAACCAAATGCTTTTTCGAACACGTATGGGATGATGCCCATGCTGTATTATTCGTGAAAGGGAGAATAAAGTTTTACAACATTGACGGTGTGCAAAAAGGCACTCCTGGGGCTCCAAGCATTTTTATAGCCTACGGAAAGAACAATGCTGATGCGCTAGAGAATGCAAAAATAAGTGGTAAGTATATTAGACTAAAGTAATTCGTAAATAATAAACTCTGAAACGTTAAATTGAGCATCAAATATCCACTCATTCTCCTTCAAGAGTTTAATTATAGCCTCATCTTTGCTGCGAACATTGTCAACGATACCCAATACTTGTAGGTTTTCTACTTCATAGTCTTCGTTTGGAGCAATGGTATGCCCCTCTGCTGTTATTATGATATATTTTTTAGACATCGTTCCGTTTCCATTTTTCATAACTGTAATATATTTTGTTTACTAAGAAATTCAATTCAAGTTATAGCTTCCCTATTCTCTCCAACTCAAAAGTCTTGGTATGCAGATTTGAAATAAACTCATAATCAATGAAGCGTATCCTATCTCTTATACCCTTAAAGGATGAGCGCGCTATTTTATCATCAAACTCAGGCCTTCTCTGATGCGAACTTAGGATAAAAAACTTACTGTAGAAATCCTGAAGATCATGAAATTTTGTAAATGAGTTTATGAAATCTGTTGAATGCTCAACTTCGAAAAAAGAATCTGGCAAACTTCTTTCGTTAAACCAAATCACATCTACAGTTCTTGCTCTTCTAATTATTTCGGGATATGTGAAATCAAATATCTTATCAACAGTCGAAATGGAACCAAGCTTGTTTTCAAGAAATAAATTATTTTTGTCCTGAGGCGGTATATAAGTATCAAACCCCCTAAGGTTACCAATCTCCACCAATAGCCCTTGAAAGTATGTGTGTGAAAATATCTCGTTGCTTTGTGGCGTATCTGGCAAATCAATTCTTTTCAGCACTTCATCCTTAAACTCCTTCAGAGCCCATAAACCTGGACTTATTTTAAAAAAGTATCTATCATCCTGAACTATCCTTCTTATTGAAGCAAATGGTGTCCTGGTACCCCATTTGGATACATCTACATTTTGGTTTAGATAGCCTAGTGTAGCATAGCCACCTCTTTTTCTCATCACATCTATTACCTGTTCGTATTGTTTCATTAGGCGAAGATAATTGATTATATATTTATTTTATAGCAAAATTAAAAAGTCAATACTAGAAATAAATATTGAAGATACAGATATTTCCTACAATAAAAGCACCATTAGTATTTTTTAGTGCTACAAACATCATATCCATATTATTCCTTGTTAATGCAAACATACAAAATAAATAAATGTATTTTGTATTTTCTCATCACTTTGCACCTCTACCATTTCTTAATTTATCCTTCTTCACCTCATAATGTTCTTCCCCTCTCTACCTCC
>CAYTQG010000021.1:0-33501 GCA_964439965.1 uncultured Proteiniphilum sp. | reverse complement strand
GAATTATCTGTTACTGTAAGAGAACCTCAATATAAGACTGACATTTATGTAGCTGGGACAGAAGTTTCTGGTGCATCTCAAATAGCTAAGTATTGGGAAAATGGATCTTCAATATCTTTGACAAGTGGTACTATCGCTTATGCCACTTCAATATACGTATATAACGATGATGTTTATGTGGCAGGATTTGAGGAGAACTCAAATGGTGTGAATGTTGCTATGTATTGGAAGAATGGAAGACAATATCCATTAACAAATGGTGCTTCGGACGCTGAAACTCATTCAATTTTTGTATATAATGGTGATGTGTATGTTGCGGGTTTTGAATATGCTGGACTAAATAACGTTGCAAAGTATTGGAAAAATGGAGTGGCGGTAGAGGTAGGTAGTAGATCTAATAGTTCAAGTGCTTTTTCAGTTTTTGTGTCTAATGGAGATGTGTTTGTGGGTGGAAGAGAAGAGAAAGGTGATTACGAAGTTGCGAAATATTGGAAGAATGGAGTTGGAGTAGAACTTACAAGTGGACAGTCTGATGCAAATATTTATTCGATTTATGTGAATAATAATGATGTTTACACCGTGGGAAGGGAATTTGTAGGATCAAGAGATGTTGCAAAATATTGGAGAAATACTACATCAACTACCTTGAGTAATTCGACAGGAGAATCGACTGCCTATTCGGTGTGTTTTTATAATGGTGATGTTTATATTGCAGGAAACGATGGTGATAGGGCAGTATATTGGAAAAATGGTGTTATGAATGTATTGAGTGGTGGTAACGGAGCCAATTCAATTATTGTTGTTGATGGTGATGTATATGTGGCAGGATATGAGTTTGATGGGAATGTTTATATAGCAAGATATTGGAAAAATGGCTCGATTGTGAACCTATCGTCTGGCGCAGACTTTGCATATGCATATTCGATTTTTGTGACGAAAACCCTTGTAGATTAGGTATAAAAATATGATGGTTTTACTTTCTTATATCTACCCCCCATAGTAATTTGTCACGTAGAGTTTCATAAAACGTATGGCCTTTCCTTTTTATTACCTTTAAGGTGTGTGTGGCTTTGCAAATATTAATCTCAGTTGAAGTGTCGAATACTTGCGAATTGCCATCTGTAGATACTAGATATGTGTTGCTTCTACTATCGGTTTTTACTCTGATAGAAACATCATTATTAACTACTAATGGTCTAGATGTTAGATTATGTGGTGCAATAGGAGATAGGGCAATGCTTGATGATCTTGGCATTAAAATTGGACCACCTACGCTTAGTGAATAGGCTGTTGAACCAGTTGGTGTGGCAATAATTAGACCATCAGCTTCGTATGATGTTAGAAAGTCATCATCAATAAATGTGTGAAGCCTAAGCATCGATGATGTGTCTTGTTTTAAAATAGCAACCTCATTGATGGCAAATTGATAACTCTCAATATTGTTTTTGGTGTATGAGACCTTTAATATAGTTCGGTCTTCAATAATATAATTATTAGAAAATAGTTCGTCTAAAGTGTCTTCTATATCGGTGAAATTAATATCGGCTAGAAAGCCCAGGCGACCTGAATTGATTCCCAGAACTGGTATTTCTGATTTGCCTACAGTATTTGCTGTTCTCAAGAATGTGCCATCACCTCCTATACTCAGAGCTACGTCCACCGATGGTAGATTGCTGAAGGGAATACATGATTTTAGAACCTCACATTTTCCATCGTCAGATAGAGTGTTGAGTAATGGATTGTATATATAAACTGTGGCTAATCGCATATTTAAAGCCTTGCATACAGAGATAATCTGAGCTTCTGTGTGAGGAGGCTGACTAGAAAATGAACTGCCAAATATCGCAAACTTCATGCTCATAAGTGTGATTAATATAATGTGAGAGTCCGTTGAGTTATATATATGAATTTAAAGTTGATAATATTACATGTTTAGGTAGTGCAATAATTCATCAAGGCGTTCTTTGTGAGTGTCTGTTACTATTCCTTCTTTCATTTCGTAATATACTGTCTTGTAATCAAATCTCTCAAAACTCATTAGAACTGGTGTAATATCAATAAGGTTTAGCTTTATTGATATCATTAGTGTATTGCCATCCGCTATGGGTAGAACAAATAGATTCATTACACGTGCATTGTTGCTTTCAACAATACGTGCAATATCAGTCAGAGAGTAATCAACAAGAGGTCTCTCTATCACTACTAAAGAGTTTTCTGTGTCTGAAAGACTTAGGAAACTATCTGTTGTGAACGATACTGACTGCTTTTGTATTTGCTTTTCTATAAATTCTTTCATCTAATTTTTAGGCAATACCGTTATTTCGTGCTAATTTTGTATGTAATTACAAAGATGGTAAATATTTTGCGGATAAAACAGATTTGATCTGATTATTGTTTAAGTTACGAGCCATAGATGTATTTAATAGTAATTTTTTTTACTGAATATTTTAATCAAAAATGACAAAGCTAAGTGTAAATATCAATAAAGTAGCAACAATCAGAAACTCTAGAGGAGGTAATATACCTGATTTATTGCAAGTGGCAGTTGACTGTCAAAAGTTTGGAGCCGAAGGAATAACTATTCATCCGCGTCCTGATGAGAGACATATCAGATATGCAGATGTTTTTGACTTGCAACCTCGTATAACTACTGAGTTTAATATTGAGGGAAATCCTACTCCAAAGTTTATCTCTTTGATTGAGAGAATACGACCAAATCAAGTTACATTGGTGCCTGATACAGAGGATACTCTGACTTCGGATGCAGGGTGGGATACAATAACTCACAAAAGCTTCCTGACAGATGTTGTTGGTGAATTTCAAGCTCTTGGTATTAGAACGTCAATATTTGTTGACCCTGACCCTGAAATTATTAAAATGGTTTCAGATATTGGTGCTGATAGAATTGAGCTTTATACTGGCCCATATGCAGAGGAATATGCGAAAGATAGAGAGTCGGCAATTGCTCCATATATTGAAGCTGCTACAGTTGCAAAAAAGCTCGGACTTGGAGTAAATGCAGGTCATGATTTAAACCTTGATAACCTAAATTACATCTATAAGAATATACCTTGGTTGAAAGAGGTATCTATAGGTCACTCTTTAATAAGTGATGCTCTATATTATGGATTGCAAAAGACCATTGAAGCATACAAGAGATGCCTAACATCAAATGATAGCATAGACTAGGAAAGGATATAGATGAAAAAACCTTTCATTTCTGATAATTAAAATTATTAATATAATGACATTGTTACAAATTACAACATTGCAGGACTCTGCCAATCAGATTGGGCAGATTGCTACAGAAATAGAAACACAATCGGGATTAAGCGCTTTTGATCTGGCCTTTAAAGGTGGTTGGATAATGATTGTCTTGTTAATTCTTCTATTGTTGTCCGTTTTCGTTCTAATTGAACGTACATTGGTAATAAACAAAGCTAGCAAAGAAGATGACTCTTTTATGAATCGAATAAAGGACTATATATTAGATGGTAAAATTGAAACTGCACTTGCATTGTGTAGAAGCACTGATACGCCTTCATCAAGAATGGTAGAAAAAGGTATTACAAGACTTGGCAGACCAATGACTGATGTTATGTCGGCAATTGAGAATCAAGGTAATATTGAGGTTTCTAAGCTTGAAAAAGGTTTGCCAGTATTAGCTACTGCCGCTTCTGGAGCTCCGATGATTGGTTTTTTAGGTACTGTAACTGGTATGGTAAAGGCATTTATGAGTATGGCTGGTGCTGGAGCTAATGTGGATGTTAATATTTTATCGACCGGTATATACGAAGCACTTGTGACTACGGTGGGTGGACTCGTTGTGGGTATTATTGCATTATTTGCTTATAACTATTTGGCAACTAGGATAAAAGGAATTGTAAATAAACTTGAGATGAGAATAATGGAATTCCTTGACATTCTTAACGAACCTGCTGCCTAATAGAGCTTATGAGAATTATTTTAAAAACTAAACTACTAACAACGAACAAATGGCATTAAAACAGCGATTTAATTTAGAAGCCAACTTTAGTATGGCATCGATGACTGATGTTATATTTTTGTTGCTTATTTTCTTTATGATAACTTCAACGATTGTGGTGCCAAACTCTATAAAAGTACTATTGCCAAAATCGCAACAGCAAGCTCAGGCCAAGCCAATTACAAGAGTAACTATTGATAAGGACTTGAACTATTATGTTGCCAACGCAAATGAGAGAGAAAGGGTAATATCGTTTGATGAACTAACACCTTTTTTACAAATGGTGTATACTGAAGATCCAGATATTTTTGTTGCCCTATATGCAGATGAAGAGGTCCCTTATCGAGAAATTGTTAAGATTTTGGATATTGCAAATCAAAACAAGTTTAAGATGGTTTTGATGACTAGACCTAATTAAAATAAATCAAGCATTTTAATATATGAATATAACAAGAGAAGAAATTGGTGGAGCTATAGGAACAGCAATCTTTGCAGTGCTGCTTCTGCTGATTCTTATATTCTCTTATTTCACTATAATTTTTCCTCCCGATGAATTGGAAGGTGTGCCAGTTATGTTTGGCAATGTAGATAATTCGTTTGGCGATATTGAGCCACAGATGAATGAGATTGTTCCTACACCTTCTGTTTCAGAGCCTCAGGTTCCAGAATATGCGCCCGAACCTCCATTAATTACTCAAGAGAGTGAGCCTACTATTGATGTAGCAGCAAAACGTGAGGAGGAGCGTAGAAGAGCTGCTCTTGCGGCCGAGCAACAGCGGATAGCTCAGGCTGAACAACGCAGACTGGAGGAGCAACGTCGTCAAGAGGAGGCTGCTAGAAAGCAACGGGAAGAAGAAGAAAGACGTAGAAGAGAGATTAATCAACAAATGAGTGGTCTCTTTGGAGAATCTTCTGGAAATAGAGGTGAAACTGAGGGTTCTGGTACTCAGGGTGTATCTACAGGAAATGATAGCAAGGGAAATACATCTGGTCTGGGTGGCATTGGTACTTACGACTTAGGCGGCAGAAGCTTAGGAAGTGGAGGATTAGCGCAGCCTAGTTATTCAGTAAATGATTATGGCGTAGTGGTGGTTAATATAACCGTTGATCCACAAGGCAATGTTATAAATGCCGAGATAGGGCAGGGTACAACTACACCAAATAGTTCTTTGAGACAAGAGGCATTGAGGGCTGCTAGACGAACTAAGTTTAATGCTATTTCGTCTGTGAACAATCAAAACGGAAAAATCACTTATAATTTTAGATTGAACTAATTTGTATAATAAAATAATTACTTGATTGATAGTATTAATTTTCTTATATTGGCATTGAATATCATTTTAAATCAAATATATATTTAATATGAAGACAGTAGCATTATTTTTAGCCAATGGCTTTGAGGAGATTGAAGCATTGGGTACAGTTGACGTTCTGAGAAGAGCAAATATAAAAGTGATTACGGCATCTATTACAGATAATAAAGAGGTGGAAGGTGCTCATGGTATGACAGTTGTAGCAGACACGATTTTTGCTGAACTCAATTTTGAAGAGGTAGATGTGATTGTGCTACCTGGTGGAATGCCTGGAGCAAAGCATCTAAATGAGCATGAGGGGCTGAAAGAAAAGGTTAAGGAGTTCGCCGAAAAAGGAAATAATGTGGCTGCAATTTGTGCTGCGCCAATGGTTTTAGGTGGCTTGGGGCTACTTGAAAATAAAAAGGCAACATGTTATCCAAGCTTCGAGGAGTATTTGACTGGAGCTGATACTACAGGTGAAAAGGTAGAAGTTGCGGGAAATATTATAACTGGTAAGGGTCCTGGCTTTATGTTTGACTTTGCACTCCAATTGGTAGAAACGATAGCTGGAGAAGAGATCAGAAAAGAAGTTCAAAGTGGCTTGTTACTATAGAGGTATATAAGAATACAATTACGAAAAATTAGGTGCAAAGAGTTGGTTACTAACATAAAACCAATTATCTTTGCACCGTTTTTTTATATAACAATATAAAGTCTAACTTATTTTAATTACAAATTTTTATTCAACAAATGACTGACAAATTAACAACAGCAGCTCCATTAGCAGATTTCGATTGGGATGCTTATGCTAAAGGTGAAACCTATAGCAAGGAGGACAAAGCTAAACTTGCCGAAAGCTACGAAGGAACTCTAAGCAAAATTAGCGACAAAGAGGTAGTGAACGGTATTGTTACCTCCATGAACAAACGTGAAGTAGTTATTAATATTGGCTACAAATCTGAAGGCGTGGTATCGATGAACGAATTCCGCTACAATCCCGAATTGCAAGTAGGTGATGAAGTAGAGGTTTACATTGAGAGCCAAGAGGATAGAAAAGGACAATTAATCCTTTCTCACAAGAAAGCTCGTGCTTCTCGCTCTTGGGATCGCGTTAATGCTGCTCTTGAAAATAATGAGGTTATCAAAGGTTATATCAAATGCCGTACTAAAGGGGGTATGATTGTTGACGTATTTGGAATTGAGGCATTCTTGCCAGGTTCACAAATTGATGTTAAGCCTATCCGTGACTATGATATCTTCGTTGATAAAACAATGGAGTTCAAGGTTGTGAAAATCAATCCTGAATTTAAAAACGTTGTTGTTTCTCACAAAGCTCTTATCGAGGAAGAACTTGAACAACAAAAGAAAGAAATCATCTCGAAACTTGAAAAAGGACAAGTACTTGAAGGTGTTGTTAAAAACATTACTTCATACGGAGTATTTATCGACCTTGGTGGCGTAGATGGTTTGATTCACATTACTGATCTTTCATGGGGTCGTATCCAACACCCAGAAGAAGTTGTACAACTTGATGACAAGGTTAACGTTGTTATTCTTGACTTTGATGACGAGAAGAAACGTATTGCTCTTGGTATGAAGCAACTTGTACCACATCCATGGGATGCAATGGACGAAAACTTGAAAGTTGGAGACATTGTGAAGGGTAAAGTGGTAGTAATCGCTGACTATGGTGCTTTCGTTGAAGTAGCTCCAGGTGTTGAAGGTTTAATCCACGTTTCGGAAATGAGCTGGACTCAACACTTACATAGTGCACAAGACTTCGTGAAAGTAGGTGAAGAAGTTGAAGCAGTTATCTTGACACTTGAGCGTGAAGAGAGAAAAATGTCACTTGGTATTAAACAACTTAAGCCAGATCCATGGGAGAATATCGAAGAGAAGTATCCTGTTGGAAGCAGTCACACTGCTACAGTGCGTAACTTTACTAACTTTGGTGCTTTTGTTGAGATCGAAGAAGGTGTTGAAGGTCTAATTCACATTTCAGATCTTTCATGGACTAAGAAAATCAAACATCCAAGCGAAGTAACTGAAATTGGTGCTCCAATTGAAGTTCAAGTATTAGAGATTGATAAAGATAATCGTCGTTTAAGCTTAGGTCACAAACAACTTGAAGAGAATCCTTGGGATGTATTTGAAACAATATTTACTCCTGGATCAGTTCACGAAGGAACTGTTGTAGAGTTTGTTGACAAAGGAGCTTTAGTATCTCTTCCTTACGGTGTAGAAGGCTTCTCTACTCCAAGACACTTAGTTAAAGAAGATGGCGCACAAGCACAAATTGATGATAAGCTTGAGTTCAAAGTTATTGAGTTCAATAAAGATGCTAAACGTATAATTGTTTCGCACAGCCGAGTTTATGAAGATGTACAAGGTGGTAGCGAAGATAAGAAAGGCGGAAAGCGTTCTAAGAGAGATGAGCAAACAAGCGCATCGATGCCAGCATTAGAGAAATCTACACTAGGCGATATCGAAGAACTAGCAGCTTTAAAAGAGCAATTAAATCAAAAGGCTATTGACTCTTTAAACAAAAAGAACGAAGCTAAATCTGAAGAAGAATAGATAGTAGTAAGCTAACTATTATTGATATATTAAAAAAAGTCATCCTCTGTATAGGGGATGACTTTTTTGTTTATGAGTTATGTTACTATGTCATTTATTTATCATAGCTGCTCATTTCCCATGTGTTTTGTGAGCTAGTTGGATTTTCTGATTTGTCATCATCAAAGTAGAAAAACTTCAATCTTACATTTTGATTTGAAGGCCCTAAAAACATAGATCTAATTAATTTCATATCCACTGCTATTACATCACCGTATGTTCTAGTTTCGGCGCCCTCCTTAGCCTCACCATGTAGGTTTAATCTAATATCAATCTCCTTAATGTTTTCATCTTGACTGTTTTCTCTTAAAAAGAATGATAGACGTGGCTTTTGCCCTTCTTTTCCTTCGTATGTATATTCAAATAACCAGAAGTCGTCAAAATAAACACCATACTTGTCATAAACAGGTTGTTTAATCTCTTTTAATGTAGCACCTCTCTCAATATTGCTAATACCTGTAATAAGTTCTGTTTGACTCAAGTCGATAACATCTCCAGTAGTCACCACTTTGTATAGGGTAACACCATCCATGTCTTGAACTCCATACTCCTCGTCCCAGCTATAGTTCATCACTTTAAATGTGCGAGGCGACATAATGCTAATTTGGTCGTTATATATAGCTCGTCCTGATAAGGTTTTGCCATATGTAGTAAACCCATGACTATCGATATAGACAATCGAGGTTTCAGCGAAATTTTGGTTTCCTACTGATAAGCAAGAAGATAACGTAATTCCGAAAGTTAGTACTGTTAGAAATAAAAATAGTTTTCTCATAATTTATTTGTTGTTATTTATTTGTTTAAAATTGAAATCTAATGCCAGCATTAATATCAAGCATTATTTTTTTGTCAGAATATATAGTTTTATAATTGATATTGTTTGCATCAAAGTAATATGCGCCACCTATTTTGGCATAGATATTTAATCCACCATAAAGCGGATAAGATGCTCCTACACCTGCATTAATTGATAGTTGAGGGTTTTTTAGACTAATATTTCTGGATATCTCACCCTCCGATTGGGTCAAGTCTCCCATCGAACCCTGATCTTTTCCTTTATAAACTCCATGAACATCCTTTTCAATCATACCACCTAAGGATGCATATAAATCTAACTTTCCAATATCTACAAAGTGATAGTTTATATTAAGTGGAACGCCTATGAAGTGGAATTGTTGATTTTCCTCATTATTATATGCTGAACTTGAGTTTCTTGATTCAGAGTATAGATATGTGTAAACCAACCCTGTTTCTAGAGATATTTTATCAACAATTCTTTTTGATATAGTTATGCCGAATGAATAAGGTTGAGAGTGAATCATTTGTGAGTTGTTATCGGCCACACTTTTGTTTGTAAATAAGGCATTTGCATCTTCACTTCCCAAATTGTTTTTCGATCCAGCGCTTAGGTATGCTTCTTGTTGAGGATTACCTTCAGTAGCACTAGCACTTCTTAGTCGCATAGGGCTATTGGCCGTTTTTTGAGATGAAGTAAGCCCCCCTTTAGCATTTAAAGCAAGCATAACAGGCTTGTTTGTTTTAGTCTCCCTCTCGTAGCTGTCCTCAAAGTAATCAATGTTAGCTTTATCCTGCATCTCTTTTATACGCTCGTCGATCTCTTGTTGTGATAGCTCAGACTTCTCTTCTTTATGAGATGTAACTGTTTGGTCAATGGTAGGGTCATCGTTGTATGTCTCCTTGGCATCAGCTTGTGCTAATAATTGTTTGCTACTTGGCTGTGATTGACTCTTATCAACTGTTTGTGTTATATTTAATTTCGCTGTTGTATGTTGGTTTATATTTTCTCTTTCCGTTTTCTGAATCGACTTCTCAGTCATTTCTGGTACTTCTGCAATTTTCTGATTTGAAAAATCAGTTCTGTTAGGTGTATCTATAAATAATATGCTAGCAATAAGTATTGCAACCGCAGCAGCTGCAGAACCTATATACCAACTTCGCTTAATTTTAAATATGCGATTTTTTTTATCTAATGTATTTTCAATCCTTTCCCATCCATCGGTAGGAATAATAGGATCAAAATCATTAAATAAATCCTTTAATTGTTCTTTATATATATCTTCTTTGTTCATAAAATCCCCTATAAAAACTCTTTCCTTAAAATTGAATACACTTTCTTTTGTAAAAACTCTTTTGCTCTAAAAAACTGAGATCGAGAGGAACTTTCTGATATCCCCAGTTGTGATGCAATTTCTTTGTGGGTCATATCTTCAAAAATAATGGAGTTGAAGACTGTTCTGTACCCATCAGGCATTTCTTGAATGATTTTTAAAATCTCATTTCTTGGAATATCCCCTATATCCAGCATATCATCTTCACGTTCATCATATATCTCTTGCTCATTTTTCCCATAATCGTCATACACACTCAGTTTCTTTTGTTCCTGTCTGTAATTGTCAAGAGATATATTTACGAATATTTTACGCATCCATCCTTCAAAAGAGCCTTTACCTTTATAGGTATCAATTTTCTGAAAAATTTGAATAAATCCATCGTGAAGCAAATCACATGCAGTATCATAATCCTTACTATATCGCAAACATACAGCCATCATTTTTTGGGCATACCGCTCGTAAAGTGCTTTCTGGGCACTACGGTCCTTATTCTTACATGCTGTTATTATTTGCGACTCATTCATGCTTCACGCTTTCATTATAATAGATGGAAAAAATAGATATATGTTGCACGTATATTATAATAAATCCTTGTTTTTGATTTTTTTTAACCAAGTTATGGCTCTTTCATATCCAATCCAATTATTATTGTACAAAGTAACATTATTTTCCTGACGTGGCAAATATTTGGAATACTCTAGAGCTTAGTAATCAAAAAGGTGCAGAAAAGTGTCGTTGTATTAACTTTATGACGGTTATGAATAAAAATAGAACAAATAAAATTGTTATGTAATCCTTTTTCCCTATTTTTGTTATATAAATCAATAAAATACACTGAATTATGAAAGATTTTTTCAAAATGATGTTAGCCTCTGCATTAGGCTTTATTATTGCAAGTTTTATATTTTCAATAATATCTATGCTAATATTGTTTGGGATGATAGGTTCGATGGCTGATACTATTGGCAAGCAACAATCATTCTCACCACAATCAAAAACGATTTTAAATTTAAAACTTGATGGAGTAATTCAGGAACGAGTTGCCGAGAGTGACCCTTTTACTGAGTTAATTGGAGGCTCTGCAACTCCATTAGGATTAAATGATATAGTAGGAGCAATTAGAAAAGCTAAAAACAACGACAATATAGAGGGGATATATCTCGATGCTCGTATGTTCTCAGCTTCAAGTGCCACACTTTTTGAGATTCGCAATGAATTGTTGAGTTTTAAGGAGAGTGGGAAATTTATTGTGTCATATGCCGATAATTATATGCAAAGCGGCTATTTATTGGCTTCGGTAGCCGATAAAATAGCAATCAATCCACAAGGTAGTTTGGATTTGCATGGTTTATCTTCAACCCCTCTTTTTTATAAAGATGCTTTGGATAAGTTAGGTGTGCAGGTGCAGTTGTTTAAAGTAGGAACATATAAATCGGCAACAGAGCCATTTACTCAAACAGAGATGAGTGCGGCAAACAAAGAGCAGGTGGGATCGTTTTTAAACGATATCTGGAGCTTTATGAAAAATGATATAGCAGTGTCACGTAATTTGTCAGCAGATCAGATTGATAATATTGCCAATGAGTTTCCATTATTTAGAAAAGCCGATTATCTAATAGAGAATAATTTGGTGGACACGATTTTGTACGAAACAGAAATGAAGAACTATCTTCGTGAACTTGTAGGATTAGAAAAAGACGCAAAATTAAGATCGGCTTCTATTTCGGATATGAAAAATGTAAAATCAAAAGCTACTAAAAAGTCTTCTAATTCTATTGCGCTACTTTATGCTGTTGGTAACATTACTTCTGGTACTGGCTCGAATGGCATACAAGATAAATACCTTGTTAATCAGATAGAAAAGCTAAGAAAAGACGATGATATTAAAGCAGTGGTGCTCCGTGTTAATTCGGGTGGTGGTAGTGCTTACGCTTCTGAGCAGATATGGAAAGCTGTTTCCGAACTAAAAGAGGAAAAACCCGTTGTAGTATCAATGGGCGACCTTGCTGCATCGGGAGGATATTATATTTCTTGCAATGCTGATAGAATTGTGGCTAGTCCTACCACTATTACAGGATCAATTGGTATTTTTGGAATGTTTCCGAGTTTCTCGGGAACCATGAAAAAACTAGGCGTTGCATCTGATGTTGTCAAAACAAATCAGTTTGCCGACTTTGGAAACATCTCACGCACCTTTAATGAGCAGGAGTCTGAGTTAATGCAGTCGTATATTAATAACGGATATGATTTGTTTTTGACAAGATGTGCCGAGGGTAGAGGTATGCCGAAGGATAGTCTAGCTTTATATGCCGAAGGAAGAGTTTGGACAGGTAACCAAGCGAAAGAGATAGGACTTGTTGATGAACTTGGTGGAGTTGAGGATGCAATAAAAATTGCAGCTGACTTAGCTAATCTTGGAAAGAGCTATGCAGTGTATGAATATCCAAAAATGAAGTCAACAATTGAAGAACTTCTAAATAAAAATAAAGAAGAGCTAGTGGCCAAATCTGTAAAAGAGTGGTTAGGAAACAACTTTGAGCTCTTTATGATGTTAAAGGATATAGAGTCGGAAGACTTTATGCAAGCTCGTATCCCATTTGATTTAAACATAAAATAGTTCATTCATCTTTATAATGAGTACTCGCACATTCAAAATAAGGAAGCTTTTATTGCCATTTTCATGGCTGTATGGGCTTGTAGTGGGTATTCGAAATTGGATGTATGATGTTAAAATATTTAAGCAGTATAAATTCGACATTCCTGTTATATGTGTTGGTAACCTCACGGTAGGCGGAACTGGCAAAACGCCACATATAGAATATCTTACACAAATGCTTCAATCCAACTATAAAGTAGGGATTTTAAGTAGAGGATACAAGCGTAAGAGCAAGGGCTTTAAAATAGTGTCGATAAACTCTACTCCACAAGATGTAGGCGATGAGCCATTACAAATAAAGCAGAAATATCCTGAGGCATTTGTTTTTGTGGATAGAGATCGAAAAAATGGTATTGAGCAAATAATGAATCTTCCTGATGCTGAGAGGCCTGATGTTATACTGCTTGATGATGGATTTCAGCATAGACGGGTACTTCCATCTTTATCAATATTGCTTGTAGATAGTAATCGACCAATACATGAAGATAAACTCTTGCCAGCTGGAAACTTGCGCGAGCATACCAAAGGCCGACATAGAGCATCTATAGTTATTGTTACGAAATGTAATAGAGATATGTCTCCACTTGATTTTAGAATTAGTGGAGCCAACCTAGACCTGTTTCCTTTCCAGAAGGTATATCATACTACATTCGATTATAGTGCTCTTCAGCCAGTGTTTAGTGAAACACCAACTGGCACAATAGATATTGATAGCTTAAAGGATAAACACATACTCTTGGTTACTGGTATTGCTACCCCAAAGCCATTAGTTGACTATCTTTCTGCTCGATCGGCAAGTATTGCCACAATAAGCTATCCTGATCATTATCAGTTTAAAGGCGATGATATTGCAGATATTCAAAAAAAGTATGGAAGCATTAATATTGATGACGACCACAAGATTATAATAACTACAGAAAAAGATGCAACTAGATTTCGTGAAATGGATGGAATCGACCCAAGCATCAAGAATAAACTATACTATATACCCATTGAGGTATCTTTTTTAAAGAATAAAGATAAAGAATCATTTAATAAAAAAATTTTCAAACATGTTAGAAACTATCAAACAAACGGCTGATTATTTGCAAGGAAGAATTGGTGATGTACCAAACGTTGCTATTATTTTGGGAACTGGATTGGGCGAGCTAGCTCAAGAGATTAAAGATAAAACAGAAATCCCTTACACAGAAATTCCAAACTTCCCAGTGTCAACGGTTGAGGGACATAGCGGCAAGCTAATTGTTGGCTCACTTGGTAGCAAAAGAGTACTTGCAATGCAGGGTCGCTTCCATTATTATGAAGGATATAATATGAAGGAGGTAACATTCCCTGTTCGTGTATTCAAAGCTCTTGGCGTTGAGTACCTATTCGTATCTAATGCTGCGGGTGGAATGAACTCAAGCTTCGATGTAGGTGATATCATGTTGATTGAAGACCACATTAATCTATTCCCAGAGCATCCATTACATGGCAAAAATCATGAAGAGTTAGGAACTCGTTTCCCAGATATGAGCGAAGCTTATAATAAGGAGCTAAGACTAATGGCAATGGATATCGCAAAAGAAAAGAACATCAAGCTTCAACATGGAGTTTACATTGGTCTTACAGGCCCTACTTTTGAAACACCTGCCGAATATAATTGGCTTCGCATCATTGGTGGCGATGCTGTAGGTATGTCCACAGTTCCCGAAGTAATCGTTGCTAATCATGCCAAAATGAAAGTTCTTGCATTCTCTATTATCACCGATTTAGGAGTAATAGGCAAGATTGTAGAAGTATCTCACGAAGAGGTACAAATAGCTGCCAAAGAGGCTCAGCCCAAGATGGCCGAAATTATGCGCACAATTGTAGAGCGTATTTAATTTAGCTTATCTCACAAATAATGAAATGGGTAAACAAGTGAACTCACTTTGGGTATTGCTTGTTTACCCATTTATATCTTATCATTTTCAACAACTTATTATGCGAACAGAGATTTCAACTTTAGGTGAGTTTGGACTAATCGAACATCTTACAAAACAAATAAAAATCACACAACCTACCACTATAATGGGGGTGGGTGATGATGCAGCAATTATCGATAATAAAGACAAGAGAACACTCGTGTCAACAGACTTGCTTTTGGAGGGTATTCATTTCGATTTGATTTACACACCCCTCAAGCATCTTGGATATAAAGCAGCGGTGGTTAATTTTTCAGATATTTATGCCATGAACGGACTACCACAACAGATTACATTATCGTTAGGCATCTCCAAGAGATTCTCTGTGGAAGACTTAGAGGAGTTTTATGCAGGTGTTCTTCTGGCTTGCCAGGTGTATGGTGTAGATCTTGTGGGTGGCGATACATCTTCATCATTAACTGGGTTCACTATCTCTGCAACATGCGTTGGTATAGCCTCCGAAGATGAAATAGTGACACGAGGCGGTGCTAAGGAGACTGACCTAATTTTTGTTTCGGGCGATTTAGGTGCCGCATATATGGGGTTGCAACTTCTTGAACGAGAAAAGCAATTGTTTGCAGGACAAGAAGACGTACAACCCGATTTTTCAGGCAAAGAGTATATTCTTGAAAGGCAGCTCAAGCCCGAAGCCCGAAAGGACATAGTAAAGTTTCTTTCTGACAATAAAATCAAACCAACATCAATGATAGATGTTTCGGATGGTTTATCGTCAGACATACTACATATCTGCAAACAAAGCAACGTGGGGTGTCGTATTTTCGAGGAGCGTCTTCCCATTGATTATCAAACTGCATCAATGGCAGAGACATTTAATATGAATGTGTCAACTGTGGCACTTAATGGTGGTGAAGATTATGAGCTACTATTTACGGTACCTCTTTCTATGCACGATCAGGCAGTGGCAATACCAGGAGTTCATCTCGTAGGTCATATCACAGCACCCGAAGATGGAAGTGCACTGATTACTCGTGATGGTCAGCATATGGAGCTTAGGGCACAAGGATGGAATCAAATAACGGAATAAATAAAAAAAACTTTTACTTTTTTATTGCAAAGTTTTGCAAGTTAAAAAAAAGAGCCTATCTTTGCAATCGCAATTCAGAAATGAATAGCAAAACATTGTAGATGTTGGTGCCATAGCTCAGTTGGTAGAGCAAAGGACTGAAAATCCTTGTGTCCCCGGTTCGATTCCTGGTGGCACCACTTTAAAGCCACTTCAGTAATGATGCGGCTTTTTTATTTGCGATTATTTTAGTTTAGCATAAACCACAAGATTAATTAATAATATTAATACTATTATATTAAGATGAAGACAATAAAAACATTTGCTTTTATTGCTACCCTGCTATTTTGCTGCGGGTGCAATATTTACCTCTTGTGTAAAAGAAGTGGCACTTAACGCTGAAGCCGATATCGAATTGGCTACTATCGAAAATGGTTCGCTGCTACTGCAAGTGGAGCCACTAATTACTAACAACAAAGTTACTTTCAAGCTCCGACATTTTTCGGGTAATTATGATTAATCGCCCGAATTCGTTTTAACCGAAGGTGCTACTATAGAGCCAGCTAGTGGAACAGAATTAAATTTTCAAACACCACAAACATATACAGTAACATCCGAAGATGGTGCATGGACAAAACAATATGCCGTAGAGTTTGTAGTGGATGAGGGTACGCTTTTAGCTTATTCTTTTGAGAATGCAGATTTAATTGAGTCTAGACAAGACTTGAGATATTACCATAAGTTCTTCGATTATTCCATTGATATGGAGACCAAAAAAGAAGATTGGGATAGTGGTAATGCTGGATATGCTTTTTTAATGAACTTAAATAATGGCGGAAAAGATGAATTGTCTCCTGATAAGTTCCCAACCTATCAGTCAAGTGAGGGATATGTTGGTAATGGTGCCGTTATGCAAACTATGAGTACTGGAAGTTTAGGTGCTGCCTTTAAGTCTCCTTTAGCCGCAGGTAGTTTGTTTTTAGGTAGCTTTAATGTGTCAGCTGTTTTAACTCCTCTAAAAACGACTCTCTTCGGGCAACCATATTCATATACATCAGCTCCAAAATCAATCTCAGGCTACTTTAAGTATAAAGCAGGCGAGGAGTTTAAGGTTTACAATGAGCCCAGCGAACTAGAAGCTGATACTTGGGATGCTTATGCAATTCTATTTGAAAAGGTGGAAAGTGACAACTACCTCACTGGCGATCACAACTTCGAAGACCCACGAATAGTGAGCGTAGCCCGCATTACGGATGATATAAGGATAGAAACAGATGAGTGGACCCCGTTCGACATGTCGTTCAACTATGTTAATGGCAAATCATTTGAAGCCGATAAAGAGTATATGTTCACTATCGTATTCTCATCAAGCAAAGAGGGGGCTATATTTAATGGTGCCATCGGAAGTACGCTTCATATCGATGAAGTGAAAATTACAATTGATGATGCAGAATAAGCAGCAATAATTATTGACTAACGAATAAATAATCAGAAAACAATGAATTCAAAATATACAATAGCACTGGCGTCATTTATTGCAACTATGATGCTTTTCGCTCCACTTGCAAAGGCTGAGAATAAAGGAGCTTTTAAAAGCTTTTTCACTGAAAATATAGATTATCAAATCAATGCTCAGTTTAGTATTGGTGGAACCACACCGCTGGGGCTTCCTCGTGAAATCAGAAAAATAGAGTCGTACAACCCAACTTTGCAGTTAGGACTTGGGCTGCAAGCCACCAAATGGCTTTGCGATAGTAAAGATTGGGGCGTTCGTGTTGGTGCTACTGCTCAGGCAAAGGGTATGAAAACGGATGCGAGAGTGAAAAATTATTTTACTGAAGTCATACAAGACAACTCAGTAATTAGAGGTTATTACACTGGATTGGTAAATACAGAAGTAAAGAATACTTACCTCGTTGTGCCGGTTTCTGTTGTTAAGTCTTTGTCCGAAACGGTTAATCTATATGGAGGATTAAACATGGCATTTCTTATTGATAGCGGATTTAGTGGCTATGTAAGCGACGGATATCTGAGAGAAGGCACACCCACGGGCACCAAAATCCCGTTCGAAGGAGAGGGTAGAGGTCCATACGATTTCTCCGATCATGTACGCACCCTTCAATGGGGAATGCAGCTGGGAGCCGATTGGGCATTGAAGCGAAACTTAAATCTATTCGCTAATCTCGATTATGATTTCAACAATGTGCTTAAAAGCGATTTCACAGCCATCACTTTCTCGTTGCACAATCTGTATGTAAATATTGGGTTTGGCTACAAATTCTAATATAAATAGGTAGAGATACTTTTATCTCACAAAATATATTTACTCTCGTTTCACATTATATATATGTGGAGCGAGAGTTTTTTTGTTGTTTATGTTCTTTTCCTTATCTCTGAATAATGCATTTTAGCTACTTTCTACAGCTACAGAAACCCGTGAAGCGGATTTTTCTACGATTTTATACCTACAGAAACCTGTGAAATGGATTTTTTTGTGTTTCTAAACCTACAGAAACCCGTAAAATGGGTTTTTCTACGACTTTATATCTATAGAAACCTGCGAAATGGATTTTTCTGTTCTCTTATATTAATCAAAATCCAGTTTGGGATAAGTTTGGCATTAATGATGTATTTCAGATTATTGCATTTTTAATTTTTTATATATTGTTTAGAATTGCCGTTGTTATGACGACTTCGTTATATTATTGCGCAGTAGGGCTGTATTCTATTATTGCTCTGTTTGTTAGATTGTTACGTGTATTTTCTTTGCTTGTTATAGAGCGATGTCTAAATTAAATGAAAAATAAATTAAAATAATCGTATAGATATTTGGTTAATAAAATTAAAATGTATATATTTGTATTGTCAGATTAAGATTGCACGACTTAGTGTGATTTTATTTGATATATAATAACCTTCTGCAATAGAAAATAAATGCAGAAGGATCTAAATTTTTCTCAAATGAGTGTATTAAACACTATTCCATTATCATGGCTTTACGTAGCCGATGATGCAAGGTTTGTAGAAACCTATTTAAGAACCGTCGAACAGGTTGCCGACTCGGAACTTGTTAATGGCGAAGATGTTAGTCCGATGTTAAAAAAATCGGTATCTAACTTAAATAATTTGTTAGGTGATGTATTGTCTATTAAGCATTACATTGGTAGGAGAACTCTTACAGAAGCAAAAGCTACAAGTAATGAAGCTCGTAAAAAGATTGGGAGCTCTATACTTAATTTGCTAAAAGCTAAAGTGTTGTTTGAAAAGGAAAAGGAGGATGCTCAATTGCTTTTAGACTGGATAAGGGACATTGCACCTCGTTTCCCTCACTACTCTCGTAGTCAATTGTCAAGATACATTGGCATTATTTCGCAAGATTTGGACAATGAGGTTGAAATCTTAGAGTCTATCAATGCACTTGGGCTTGAAGATTACATTGTTGCTCTTATTTTGGAAAATGATAAGTTCAGACAGCTCGAACATGAAGATACTATCTTGTTTGAGCACAAGAATATGTCAACTTCCCAAAAGATAAGAATCAGAAAAGATGCTTATCGAGCAATTCAGAACTTCATTAAAGCTGTTACTCTTGCTATGGAACTGGATGAGAGTGGTAAGTTTGAGTCGTTTTACTTCATAATTAGAAAAACGATTATCGACGCTCGCACATCCTACAAACTTAGCCGCAAACGAAAGACCTCGGACAGCACCGAAGACGAGATGGATGTTGAAATCTTCAATAGCGAAATGGACAGTGCCCAACAGATTGATTGTGACTGTGCTGATATTGAAGAAGACTATGACGAGGATGAAAAGATAGTATAAGTCTTTTTATAATCTAATTTAAAAGGGTAGTTGATCTTAGTAATAAGACAATTACCCTTTTTTGTATTGTTCTATCCACAAAATAAATGTTATTGAAGAGCACTTTGTCCTTATATAATATATTTTAACCTTAATAGAGTTGTAGCATATTGATAATTAATTACCTTTGCACTCAAATATAACCAAAGTGGAGAGATTTGAACTGCTTGCAACCACGATAAAAAATGCTAAAACGATTACTCCTTTGACGCGATTTTTCGTTGCATTTTTCCTCATAGCATAGCCTTTCCTATTTTTTCCCTTTGTAAAAATCGAATTACAAAACTACTTGTTTATTATTTAAAGATTATGAGCTATTTTTTCACCTCAGAGTCGGTGTCGGAAGGGCACCCCGATAAAGTTGCCGATCAAATATCGGATGCTTTGCTTGATGAGTTTCTGGCATATGACGAATCATCTAAAGTTGCTTGCGAAACATTAGTTACTACTGGTCAAGTGGTGCTTGCTGGCGAAGTAAAATCAAAAACGTATGTAGATGTTGCCGAAGTTGCCCGTAAGGTTATTTCGGAAATAGGATATACAAAAAGCGAATATCAATTTGAAGCACAATCGTGCGGTGTGTTTTCAAGTATTCACGAGCAGTCGGACGACATCAACCGTGGAGTAGATGGCAAAGCCGATGCTATGGATCAAGGCGCAGGCGATCAGGGTATGATGTTTGGTTATGCCACCACCGAAACCGAAAGTTATATGCCGCTCACTCTCGATTTGAGTCATTATATATTGATTGAGCTTGCCAAAATCAGGAAAAACGAGTTGCACTTGATGCCTTACCTACGTCCCGATTCAAAATCGCAAGTAACTATCGAATATTCGGAGGATGGAACCCCTATAGCCATTGACACTATTGTTGTTTCCACTCAGCACGATGAGTTTATAACTCCTGCAGATAAAAGTGGTGAATCAGCCGCCGCAGCTGATAAGGCGATGCAAGATAAAATACGCGAGGATGTAATAAATATATTGATACCTCGTGTGAAGGAGCAATTCAAATCGAACCCAAGCGTATATAATCTTTTTGGAGATGATATTAAGTATCACGTCAATCCCACTGGTAAATTTGTAATTGGTGGTCCTCACGGAGACACAGGCCTCACTGGTCGTAAAATCATTGTTGATACCTACGGAGGAAAGGCACCCCATGGAGGTGGAGCTTTCTCAGGAAAAGACCCATCAAAGGTGGATCGTTCAGCAGCTTATGCGGCACGCCACATAGCTAAGAATATGGTGGCGGCTGGTGTAGCCTCCGAAATGCTAATCCAAGTTGCTTATGCTATTGGTGTGGCAAAGCCAATGAATATCTTTGTTGATACTTTCGGCAAGAGTAATGTAAACTTATCTGATGCTGAAATTGCGAAGAAAGTTGAAGAACTATTTGATATGAGACCTAAGGCTATAGAACAACGATTGAAACTACGCAATCCTATCTATTTGGAGACAGCTTCATATGGCCACTTTGGTCGTGAGCCTAAGGTGGTTACCAAAAAGTTCGACTCAAGATATATGCCCGAGCCAATTGTGAAAGAGGTTGAGCTGTTTACTTGGGAAAAACTAGACTACGTTGACAAAATAAAGCAAGCTTTTGAATTGTAGTATATTCAATTAATATATAAATCGCACAATTCAACATGTGCGATATTAAATTATATCGCCGTTGCAGAAGCTTGTTTGTTTCTACAACGGCGTTTTTTATTATTCTAAATAATTAAATATCTAAAATGAGTAATCAAGATTCACCAAACAAATTTCAATATAAAGAGGCAGGAGCTATATCTGATGTAGTTGTTTATTGTGCCTCAAGTCCGCATATAGATGACATATACTTTGAAGCCGCAGAACAACTGGGAGCCCTATTAGCTCAAAACCAAATAGGATGCATCACTGGGGCAGGCAAGCAGGGGCTAATGGGAGCAGTAAATAGTAGTGTGTTGCATAATGGGGGAAAAGTTACCGGCGTCATTCCGCGTTTTATGGTTAATAATGGTTGGTATCATCCCGAGCTCACCGAAATGAAGGTGACTGAAACTATGCATGAGCGCAAACAATTGATGGCACAGCTCTCAGACGCTGCTATTGCACTGCCTGGCGGATTGGGAACACTGGAGGAGTTGGCCGAAATACTTACTTGGCGACAATTAGAGATTTACAACAAGCCTATTATCATTATGAACATTGATGGCTATTACGACCCTCTTCTTGATATGTTTGAGCAGATGATAGATCGCAACTTTATGCACGATAGTTATCGTAATATGTGGAAAGTGGCTACAGCGCCTACTGAGGTAATCAGTTTTTTAAAGGATAATCAAATCTGGACACCGACAATAACCAAATATGATAAAAAAGAATTGTAAATTTGTAGCATAATTGATTATTAGTGTTTGATACAATTCCATATATATATAGCAGCTTCGATTCCACTTACGTGTTAAGGAGCTCGATTGATGAGAGTGCAACTAAGGATATTGGACTCCATCTTGAGCCATTTAACTATTTGCCTACTAGCGAATCAAATTTATATTTTGATGTAAGCGCACCAGTTGCCGATGGTTCGTTTAATACTCTTGTTGATGGTATTGCAGGAGTTCCGATTTTGTTTTCTACTAATATTCAGAATCTGATGTTCATTTTGTTCGCTTGTTGTTTTGTGCTATTGTCAATCATCACACGACAAGAGGGTTCGATGTTTCTGCTGAATTTTAAAAATGTGTTATCTCTTCGTAGTCAGCGCCGATCGGCTTTCAAAGATCAAATAACTATTGCAGGAGTTTGGGTCAGTATATTTCTTGTATTTCAAACTATATTGTTGTTATCAATAGGTGCCGCCTCGCTTTTGTGGACAAATAGATATGCAATATCAATACTTTTTTCAGATATTCATCAGCTACTGATTGCATTATTCGTTGGTATCTTCCTTTTCGTTATCAGCAAATATATTCTCTATAGGTCTATAAACTATATTTTTCCTGATTGGGGATTAAAAAGTTGGACATCCCAATTCTTTACTGTTATCGGAATGATGGGGTTACTTATCTTTTTCCCTACTCTTTTGTTGGTGTTTTCTCCCGAGCTCTCCGAAATATCCATTTGGTTGATTGTGGGTATATTAGGTGCTATTTTGTTCTTTTTTTATCGAAACCTCTTAATTATTTTTGTTAAAAACAATATTGGGCTACTAAATTATTTTTTGTACCTTTGCGCCATCGAAATTGTGCCACTGTTTTTAATTTATAAAGGTGGTATTATATTAGCAAATATAGCAGGAAAATACTAGTTATGGCCGCACGTAAAATAAACAAAGTTCTTATATCGCAACCTGAACCAGCTAATGGTAAATCTCCCTACTATGAATTGGGTGAAAAGTATAATGTGGAGTTTAGCTTCCGTCCATTTATTAGAGTTGAGGGTTTAACAAGCAAAGAGTTTCGTCAACAACGTATCAATATTTTAGACTATTCTGCTGTCGTAATGACTTCACGCACAGCGATTGATCATTTCTTTACGCTTGCCGAAGAGCTAAAGATTTCAATACCTGATACAATGAAGTACTTTTGTCTGTCAGAGGCAATTGCTCTTTATCTACAAAAGTATATTGTATATAGAAAAAGAAGAATCTTCTTTAGTCAAACAGGTAAAATCGCCGGCTTAGATGCACCATTGACAAAGCATTCTAAAGAAAAAGTTTTGATTCCCGTTCCAGAGGAGCACAATGAGGATGTGCAAAACTTTCTTGCTTCAAAAAATATTGACTTCACTACGAGTGTAATGTATCGCACAGTGAGCAACGATTATGAAGAAGGTGAAACACTTGATACAGACATGATATTATTCTTTAGCCCATTAGGAGTAAGCTCATTATTGAAAAACTTCCCTGATTTTGAACAAGGAGATATGGGTATTGGTTGCTTCGGGGCAGGAACTGCAAAGGTTATTGAAGATAACGGTCTCAGAATCGACTGTTTGGCTCCGCAACCCGAGTTCCCATCTATGACGATGGCTCTTGATGACTTCTTAAAGAGAAATCACAAAAAACATTCGTAACATTCAATCATATGTGATCATATTGGCACATATGGTTTCCACAAAGATATTTTAAAATTATATATAGTAGGTTTTGCAACAATTACTAGCAAAATCTACTATATTTGTATTAATACAGTTCCAATTCTGTCGCAATATTATAAATGGCTGATAAAGATAGATTTACCTTTAACAAGGCAGAGCGCATTTCGGGTAAGATAAGAATAAACCACCTATTTACTTCAGGCGAGGCTTTCTTGGTCTATCCTTTTAGAGTAGTTTATATGAAAAAGACTGGCAGTGATACTGATCGGACTACTTCTGTATTGATAAGCATCCCCAAAAAGCGACTCAAACGAGCTGTTGACAGGAATAGAATAAAGCGACTAGCTCGTGAGGCTTACAGGCTCAATAAAAGGCTTCTTGTAGATAGTGATGATAAGCTGCCTCTTGATATTGCTTTTATTTATGTTGCTGACAAGTTGGTGTCATATCAGCTTGTGGAGAAGTCAATAACAAAGGCTTTGCATATACTAAATAGCCGGGAAATGAAATGAAATTTATAAGAAACTTGATAACCCAGATATTGCTATTACCCGTATATTTTTATAGGGCTGCCATATCTCCACTGCTTCCACCAAGTTGCAGATACACACCTACGTGCTCTAAATATACCATCGAAGCTCTAAAAAAACACGGTCCTATTCGTGGTTCATATCTCTCTATAAAGCGCATCATTAGCTGTAATCCTTGGGGTGGTTCTGGATATGATCCTGTTCCTGAACCTAAACAGAAAAAGAAGGAAAAGTAACAACCTTTTTAACCAATTGCTGTTATGGTTCTATTAGATATTCATACTCACAATTCAAGCTCTGATATATATGCTGCAGATGAGGATGTTATATCCATTATTAGCACTACACCCTTAAGTTATTCTTCTACTCAATCTTACGAAAATCAATTTTATTCATGTGGCATTCATCCATGGTATTCAGATAATTGGGCTGAGCAGCTTGATTCTCTAACCTCTATCATGTCACATACTAATGTTGTAGCTATTGGCGAAGCAGGATTGGATAGATTGCACGGTTTGGATATAGATATTCAAATTGAGGTGTTTAAACAGCATATATTACTTTCAGAGGAGTTGTGTAAACCGATTATAATTCATTGTGTTCGTGCTTGGGATGTGTTGCTTGCCTTGAATAAAGAGATGAAGCCTTCGCAGCCGTGGATAGTTCACGGATTTAGAGGAAAACCACAGCTTGCACAGCAGTTGCTTGATGCTAACATGTATCTATCATTTGGCGAGCGCTTTAATCCTGAATCTGTTAGAGTGACTGATATTAGTAAGCTGTTTGTAGAAACGGATGAGTCCACAACTTCTATTTATAACATATATAATAATGTGGCGAGTGCTCTAAATCTTTCAGTAGAAGATTTGGCGCAGCATACAATGGATAACTTCACAACAGTATTTAAAGGTATAAGATAGTCCCTGAAGTGATTTAATAACTGATGACTACAATGGGGTTAAAAAATAAAGGAGCATGTTGGTTTTTTACAACCACATGCTCCTTTAAGCTATTTATAAACTCTAATTATAAGAGATTATTTCAATTTTGCATAACCATAAACTGCTCTTTCACCAAGCTCCTCTTCGATACGAAGTAGTTGGTTGTATTTTGCAGTGCGGTCAGAACGGCTCAATGAACCAGTTTTGATTTGTCCTGCGTTTGTAGCCACTGCGATATCAGCAATAGTAGCATCTTCAGTTTCACCCGAACGGTGTGAAGTAACGCTAGTATATCCAGCTCTGTGAGCCATTTCGATAGCAGCAAGAGTTTCAGTTAAAGTACCAATTTGGTTTACTTTAATAAGGATTGAGTTAGCGCAACCAAGTTTGATACCTTTCTCTAGGTACTCTACGTTAGTTACGAATAGGTCATCACCAACTAGTTGACATCTGTCACCAATTTTGTCAGTAAGAACTTTCCAGCCATCCCAGTCAGCTTCGTGCATACCATCTTCGATAGAATCGATTGGGTATTTTGAAATCAACTCCTCTAGGTATTCAGCTTGTTCTGCAGAAGTGCGTTTTTTACCATTCTCGCCTTCAAATAGAGAGTAATCGTAAACACCATCTTTGTAGAACTCAGAAGCAGCACAGTCAAGTGCAATTGTAACGTCAGTTCCTGGTTTGTATCCAGCTTTCTCAACAGCAGTCAAAATGCTTTCAAGAGCCTCTTCAGTACCACCAGTTAGGTTAGGTGCAAAACCACCCTCATCACCTACTGCAGTGCTCATGCCCTTGCTTTGAAGTACATCTTTTAGAGCGTGGAATACTTCAGTACCCATGCGTAGTCCCTCGCGGAATGAAGGAGCACCAACTGGACGAATCATAAACTCTTGGAATGCAATAGGAGCATCAGAGTGAGATCCACCGTTAATAATGTTCATCATCGGAACTGGAAGAACGTATGTGTTAGTTCCACCAATGTAGCGATACAATGGAAGACCTTCGTAATCAGCTGCTGCTTTAGCTACTGCTAGTGAAACACCTAACATTGCGTTAGCACCAAGTTTTGATTTTGTTTTTGTTCCGTCTAGTTCTATAAGCAAAGAGTCGATGTCAGCTTGTTTTGTAACGTCGAAACCGATTAGCTCAGGAGCTATTACGTTATTGATGTTTTCAACAGCTTTAAGAACACCTTTTCCTAAGTATCTTGATTTGTCGCCATCACGAAGCTCTAATGCTTCATTCTCACCTGTTGATGCTCCAGATGGAACAGCTGCACGACCAAACGCACCTGACTCAGTTACTACGTCAACTTCTACTGTAGGATTACCTCTTGAATCCAACACTTCACGTCCTAAAACTTTTACAATTCTCATGTTGTTTTTTAATTTATATATATTAAAGAATTAATTCTCTATAGTTTGCAGCGGAATTCTATTTAACCTAACGGTCTTCCGACCCTAACAATTTAGTTGCAAATATAATGTTTTTTTGCTAATATTGAGAGAGTTGTATCGTTAAATTATCATTAAAAAGAGAGTTGCGTGGTAATAACCTACTGCTGAACAATGCTAATAAGTTCATTAAAGTTTGAGGTAATAAGTTTTACAGCAATTGCCATCAAAATCACCCCAAAGAATTTTCTTAGGATATACGATCCGCTATCGCCCAATATCTTTTGAACGAAATCTAAGTATTTTAATACCAAGTAAACGATAATTAAGTTGAGTGCTACTGCAATTAATATATTGATTACGTGAAAGTCGGCACGCATTGCAAGTAGTGTCGTAAAACTGGCAGGTCCTGCTATAAGCGGAAACACTATCGGGAACAATGTTGACGAAACATTCTCGCTCGATGTATCTGTTTTAAATAGCTCTACCCCAAATATCATCTCTATCGATAAAATTAGAAGAACTATAGCACCGGCTATCGCAAATGCCGAAACCTCTAATTGGAATAGTTTCAAAATCCACTCCCCTACGAATAGAAATAGAGCCATGATTAGAAATGAATAGAATGCCGCCTTTTCGGGATGAATAATTTTATTCTGGCTTCTAATATTCAAAAATATGGGCACTCCTCCTGTTACGTCAATAATTGAGAACAGCACTAGGAACACTTTTACAATCTCTAATCCATTAATTGATGTCATACCTTTGTGTTTTTTAGAAATTTGTTAGATAATACTTTCATTTTGACTACAAAAATAGTAAAAAAGATTTTATTGCACAATCTTAAAGTTATTCATGAGCAACATATTTTGCTATATTCTTGGTTGTTTATAGCTGTTGGCTAACAGCACTGTTTTCACTGCTGCTTAAAAACAGATAAAGGCTCTCACAATTGTGAGAACCTTTATCAAAGTTATAATCAAATTACTTTTGTAAGAAGTATTATTTTATTCAGAAGAACCTGCTGAAGTAGCTGGGCCATATTTTCTGTTAAGATACTCAGTCACCTCTTTTGTAATATCATAAGCTTCAGTGGCAAGCAAAATATTTGATGTGCCTCTGTTGCTCAATATAACTTGATATCCGTGAGCTTTATTGAACTCCTTAAGTTGAACTTTGATAGTATCTTCCATCTCAAAGTTAAGTTTGTCTTGTTCGATAGCAAACTCGTGCGACAATCTTTCAGCCATTTCCTGATATTCTTGTTGCATCTTCATCAATCTTTGTTGCTCTTGCTCAGCTCTCTCTTGGCTCAAGAAAGCATTGTTTTGAAGCTTGCGTTGAAATTCTTGAGCAGCGGTGTTTAGCTGACGCTCTTTTTGTGTCAAGCTAGCACGCGAGTTTTCCTCAGTTCTCATTAAAGCCTCGTTCAAGTCCTTTGCAAAATTGTAGTTGATAAGAAGTGAATCGATGTTTACATACGCTATTGGTAGGGTCACAGATGAGTCGTTGCTTAATGTGTCAAATAACTTTGCCGATGAGCTATTCTTGCTCGAACCCGACGTAAAGTGTAGTACGTATAAAATGATGATGGCTACAGCCAATACTCCGCCAATGATATAGGCGCTACTATTCTTATTCTCCATTTCTAAAATAAGTTATGTTTATTAAGTTTGTTATAGTTCTTCTGCTAATATTTTTTCTACTATGCTTTCTCTTCTCATTGCTTCTTTGTCTTGCGATGTGGCACAGCTGATGCCTCTATCCTTCATTGGTTGGCTATCGCTGATGTGCAAACTAGGGAAGCTACCTTTTTTGCTGAAAAATATTTTCACTCCCATCAATAGTATTCCAATTGCTAGAACGGCTATGCCTATAAGTAAAGTTTTAATCATAATTATCCTCCTTTTAATTCTGCAAAGATAATCTAAATCTCACTATTTGAAATTATTTTAGCTATTAAAGATGCGAAAATTCTGTTAGTTACGTCTTTTTTTATACTTTTACAGAGCATAAAATATCGTTATGTTCTTTTTATGCAACATAGCATGTCACAACAATAACTTTTAAATATATAAGCAATGAGTATTAAAAACCTTGAACCACAAATTGTCTGGAAGTACTTTTATGACATTACACAAATTCCTCGTCCATCAAAAAAAGAAGAGCGTATTTTAGCCTACTTGCTCGATTTTGCGAAAGAGAGAGGATTCGAAACCAAGCAAGATGCTGCAGGAAACATTTTAATCACTAAGCCTGCTACTGCTGGCAAAGAGAATGTGCCTACCGTGATTTTACAATCGCACGTAGATATGGTATGCGAAAAGAATAGTGATGTAGTTCATGATTTTGATAACGATCCTATCCCAACTGTGATCGATGGTGATTGGGTTCGCACCAAGGGAACTACCTTAGGGGCTGACAATGGTATCGGAATGGCTGGTGCCTTGGCTGTGTTGGCTTCTGATAATGTAGCACACGGAAAAATTGAAGCACTTTTCACTGTTGATGAAGAGACAGGTCTTACAGGTGCTAATATGTTGGCTCCCGATCTTCTGACTGGTGATATTCTTCTCAATCTTGACACTGATGAAGAGGGCGACCTATACATTGGCTGTGCTGGGGGTAGAGGCACCAGAGCATACTTCGAATATAAAGAAAAGGAAGTTCCAAAAGGCTACTTCTGGTTCAAAGTGCAAGTTCGTGGCTTGCGTGGTGGTCACTCTGGCAGTGATATTGATAAGGGATTAGGCAATGCCAATAAGATTCTTGCAAGATATCTATATTCACTAATCGATAAAAAGTATAAACTCACCATTTCCGAAATAGCGGGTGGCAATCTTCACAATGCAATTGCACGCGAGGCTTATGCAGTAGTAGGTGTTAAGCAGAGTTATAAAGAAGATGTGCGCGTGAAGCTTAATGTTTTGATTGCTGAGCTTGAAAATGAATACAAAAATATCGAGCCTAATCTCGAACTTCATCTCGAGTCGGTTGCAAAACCACAACAGGTTATGAAGCGTGGCTCTGGACGCAAACTTATCAAGGCTTTGTATGCCTGCCCACATGGTGTGATAGGTATGAGCCACGAAATTGAAGGACTGGTGGAAACATCTACCAACTTGGCTTCAATCAAGATGCTCGAAAACAAAACTATCGAGGTGGGAACTTCGCAGCGCAGCTCGGTTGAGTCTAAAAAGCACGACATTGTACACATGGTGTCGTCAGTATTCGACTTAGCAGGTGCCGATGTAGTAAATAGTGATGGGTATCCGGGGTGGCAACCAAATATGGACTCAAAAATATTGCAAGTAGCCAAGGATGTTTACCAAAAACTATATGGCAAAACTCCAGGTGTAAAGGCTATTCATGCAGGGCTTGAGTGTGGCCTCTTCTTAGAGAAGTATCCTAATTTAGATATGATATCTTTCGGTCCCGACATTACCGATGCTCACTCTCCAGACGAGAGTATGAATATCCCTTCGGTTGAGAAGTTTTGGAATTTCCTTGTGGGAATCCTTGAAAGCATCTAAGCAGAAAGCTTACTGCATTTAAAACATACATTAGGGCAAGTACTCTTACTTATTTGAGTACTTGCTCTTTATAAAATAGCCTTTTAACAACCTTCTATATCAATGAAAAAGATAGTCATAGTACTTTCGTTTCTAATAGTATCTTGTAGCCTCTGTGTTTCTCAAACCACTTATAGGGCAATGTTCTACAATGTTGAAAATCTTTTCGATACTTATGATAATCCTCACAAAAATGATGATGAGTTTTTGCCTAATGGAGCTATGCGATGGACCAATTGGAAATATTGGGAGAAGCTCAAGAATATTACTCGTGTCATCACCGCCGTGGGGCAAATGCAGTCGCCATCTCTTGTGGGGCTTTGCGAAGTGGAAAATGATTCCGTTATTTATGATCTCACAAAGCGCTCGCCACTACGTGCCCAAGGCTATGAGTATATCGTAACTAATTCTCCCGACGAGCGAGGCATCAATGTTGCCCTTTTGTATCAGCCACACCATTTCAAGTTGTTGCACTATCACGAATACGAAGTACAGTTTTCAACCCCCCATGCACGCCCCACTCGAAATATTCTTCACGCAGTGGGTGAGGTGATAAACGGAGAAATAGTCGATGTCTTTGTAATTCATCCTCCCAGTAGATATGGTGGGCAATTAGAGTCTGAGCCACAGCGCATAGATGCTGCTGCCACACTTCGCAGTCGTGTAGATAGTGTTATGTCGTTACGCTCAAATGCTAATGTTATGATTTTGGGCGATTTTAATGACTATCCCAATGACAAAAGTGTGCACACAATTCTTGGTGCTCGCAGCTTGCATTCAAATCACCATCGCCATCACCTCTACAATATGTTTTTGCACCGAATGGGCGAAAAGGATTTTGGTTCTTATTTCTTTAAAGGTAGGTGGGGCATTCTCGATCAGATAATCGTTAGTGGCAATATGTTGTTTCACGAAAACTCCATTAAGGTAAAAGGCAACGAAGCCCATATTTTTAAAGCTCCATTCTTGCTTGAAGAGGATACTCGAACGGGGCAACGAAAGCCTCGGCGCACCTATCTTGGTCCACGATATATTGGAGGATTTAGCGATCATTTGCCAATTTATATCGATTTAATAGTCAAATAAAATAGGATTTACACATACTAAAAATATCTGACTTATATGCACATAAATCAATAATTTATGCATTTATATGCTTCAAAAAGAAAACTTTGTGTTAACTTTGCGGAATTAAATTGCCGAATTTAAAAGATTAAAATTAAAACAATAAATTATTTATGACGAATCCAATTATCAAGCGAATCGAATTATCTGATGGGAGAACGATTACGCTCGAAACGGGAAAATTGGCAAAACAAGCTGATGGAGCTGTAGAGTTGCGTATGGGAAATACGATGCTTTTAGCCACAGTAACCGCTGCCAAAGACGCTGCCCCCGGAGTAGATTTTATGCCATTACAAGTAGAATATAGAGAAAAGTTTGCCTCTTACGGAAGATTTCCCGGAGGTTTCATGAAGCGTGAAGGAAGACCATCAGATTACGAGATACTAACCAGTCGTTTGATTGACCGTGCACTTCGTCCACTTTTTCCGGATGACTATCATGCCGATGTTTTTGTAAACGTAATTCTTTTTTCGTCTGATGGCGAAGATATGCCTGATGCACTTGCAGGCTTAGCTGCTTCTGCGGCACTTGCTGTTTCCGATATTCCTTTCCAAGGACCTCTATCCGAAGTGCGTGTAGCACGTATAAATGGCGAGTATGTTATCAATCCCACTTTTAAGCAATTAGAACAAGCCGATATGGATGTAGTTGTTGGTGCTACTATCGACAACATTATGATGGTTGAAGGTGAGCTTGATGAAGTATCTGAAGCAGAATTGCTTGAAGCTATTAAAATAGGCCACGAAGAGATTAAAAAGCACTGTCAAGTTCAACTTGAATTGATGGAGGCTGTTGGAACTGCTACAAAACGCGAATACTCTCACGAAGAAAACGATGAAGAGCTTCGCAAACAGGTTTGGGATGCATGTTACGATAAAGCTTTGGTTGTGGCTGGATCTCAAAATCCAAATAAGCACGAAAGAATAGATGGCTTTAATGCTATCTTAGAGTCGTTCTTAGAAACAATTCCAGAAGAGGAGCGTGAAGAAAAAGAACCCCTTGCTACAAGATATTACCACGATGTTGAAAAAGAGGCTATGCGTCGTTGCATTCTCGACGAAGGCAAGCGCCTTGATGGACGTAAGGTAACAGAGATTCGCCCAATATGGAGCGAGATTGATTACATTCCTGGTCCTCACGGTTCGGCTGTATTCACTCGTGGCGAAACTCAATCAATTACTACAGTAACTTTAGGTACTAAGTTAGACGAAAAAATTGTTGATGATGTATTGAATCACTCTACAGAGCGCTTCTTGCTTCACTACAATTTCCCTCCATTCTCTACTGGTGATGCTCGCCCACATCGTGGAACGGGTCGTCGCGAGATTGGTCACGGAAATCTGGCTCATCGCGCTCTTAAGCGTATGCTACCCGAAGGTTATCCTTATGTGGTGAGAGTTGTTTCAGATATTCTTGAATCAAACGGATCATCATCAATGGCTACAGTGTGTGCTGGTACGCTAGCAATGCTTGATGCCGGAGTGCAGATGAAGAAACCAGTATCTGGTATCGCAATGGGATTGATTTCTGAGAATAAAGGTCAAAACTTTGCTGTCCTTTCAGATATTTTGGGTGACGAAGACCACCTTGGCGATATGGACTTTAAAGTTTGTGGAACCAAAGATGGTATCACTGCCGTGCAAATGGATATCAAAGTTGATGGACTATCTTACGAGATTCTGGAGCAGGCATTATCACAAGCCAAACAAGGTCGCGAGCATATCATGGGCAAAATGATGGATACTATATCTGAGCCTAGAGCTGATTTGAAACCACATGCCCCACGCATCGAGGTTATCGAAATTCCTAAAGACTTTATTGGTGCTGTAATCGGACCAGGTGGAAAGATTATTCAAGGAATTCAAGAAGAGACTGGCGCAGTTGTTACCATCGAAGAGATTGGCAACAAAGGACGCGTTGAAGTATCTGCTTCAAACAAAGATTCTATTGACGCAGCAATGAGCAAAATCAGAGGTATCGTTGCTGTTCCCGAAGTAGGAGAGGTTTATGATGCAGTTGTTCGTTCAGTAATGCCATACGGAGTATTCTGCGAATTCCTTCCAGGTAAGGATGGATTGTTGCACATTTCCGAAATAGAATGGCGCCGCCTTGAGTCGGTTGAAGATGCTGGCATTAAAGAGGGCGATAAGATTCAAGTAAAACTTGTTGATATCGATCCACGAAGCGGTAAGTTTAAACTTTCAAGAAAAGTATTGTTGCCACGTCCTGAGCGTCGCGACTAACATATAAGAGATATTTATACCAGAACTAATTTAGTTAGGATTGAATATTGTTGAAGGAGTGCCCAATAAGTTTGGGTGCTCCTTTTTTT
>CAYTQG010000020.1:12303-34143 GCA_964439965.1 uncultured Proteiniphilum sp. | reverse complement strand
TACCCAGCCACATTCGTCGCAATTCCCATTGCTTCAACTTTCGAAGCAATATCTTTAAGCACTTCTACAGATATCTTCTCGATGCCTTTTGCGGGAGTTTCACGATCTATGGTATAAATCATTACTTCGCGTGGGTTGAGCTCTCTAACAAGCTCTAACCAGGCAGACACCTCCTTGTCTGTTGTGTTGTCGAAGTGCTGACCTTCAAACTCGCCACGGATAAACATGGTTTGGATAATTATATCGTGCCCGAAGCGTTTGTATTGCTCTACCTGATTTCTTACTGAATAGGAGGGTGCATTTGGTCTATCAACTATTTGAACGGTTTCATCAAAGGCTGAATCTAGTTTAAGAATATTGTTATCTACCTTTTGAAGGCCTCTAAACACTGATTCTTTTGATACATGTAGCCCATTAGTTAGAACACTAATTTTCGATTCGGGAAAATATTTATCACGCAACTCTATTGTGTCATCAATAATCCCCTCAAAATCGGGATGCATCGTCGGTTCACCATTACCTGCATAGGTAATTACATCAATATGCTTACCCTCAGCTCTTAGTTGCGATAAGCGACTATCCATTGCATCTTTTACATTGGCTCTACTGGGCAATTTTGTCTTAGTTCTAAAATCTTTATTAAAACCACATTCGCAATAAATACAGTCAAACGAACATAGCTTTCCATCATACGGTAAAAGATTTACACCTAGCGAAGAACCCAACCTCCTGCTATGGATAGGGCCAAATATTATTTCATCGAAGAGTATTGTTGACATCTTATTTTAATCTAAATCGCTCAAATCGGTTCTTTTAAGTATAGGCACTTCTCGCTTCACACTTTGGCTTAGCGATATCATAGTTTCAGTAGCCACTACTCCAGGTATTTCTTGAATCTTGTTATTCAGCAAGTCCATCAAGTGCTCATTGTCCTTTGCAAATAGTTTTATCAGCAAAGTATATGGACCAGTAGTATAGTGACATTCTGTAACCTCTGGTATTTTTTCAAATTCGGGTACTACATCTTTATACATTGAGCCCTTTTCAAGTTTCACACCTATATAAGCATTAGATGCAAAGCCTAAAATCTTAGGACTTATATGGTATCCAGAACCTGTAATCACATTATTCTCTATCATTCTTTGCACTCGCTGATGGATAGCTGCGCGTGATACGCCACATTGAGCAGCAACATCTCTGAAAGGTATTCGGGCATTCTGAGATATAATCTCAAGTATTTGCCTGTCAAGCTTATCTATTTTTTCCATTGCACAGTTTTTAAATTATGTTCCAAAGATAATAAATAAGTCAACAAAATATGTCATTTTGAGATACAATAACATGTTTAGGTTTACTATATGCTTATAAAATAATACCATTTGTGATATTTGCTTACATAAAGATAGAAATGCAATATTGGGTATAGCAATCACAGGCCCACCAAAAACTCAGCAATTTTCAAATCGTAGGGAGTAGTTATTTTAATATTCACCTCATCACCTTCTACCAATTTTATCTGAATACCGGCAGCATCAGCAACAGATGCATCATCAGTGTAAGAGCTAGAGAATGGCAAGTCGTATGCATTCAAAATTAATGACGCAGGAAAAGTTTGAGGAGTCTGTACAATTCTAAGCTTTGATCTATCAAAGGACAAACTATCATATCCATGCATAACTCTCACACTGTTCTTTTCTTCTATTACTGGTATCACGCCACATTGAAATGATTCAGCCTCGTTATAGCATCGCTTGATAACATCAATGGGCACAAACGGACGCGCAGCATCATGAATTGCCACAATACTATCCTTGTTAACCTTCAATAGACCATTACGCACAGAGTGAAACCTTGTCTCTCCACCCACAGCTAACATATGCTTTACAGTAAAGTTATGTTGCTCACAAAGCTCAATCCAAAAGTCGTGATACCCCTCGGGCAACACTACAACAATTTCAACTGAATTATCGAAAAGATAAAACTGATTGATAGTTCGCATCAAAATAGGGATGCCCCGGACTGATTGAAATTGTTTTGGCATATCGCCACCAGCTCGCAAGCCCTTGCCACCAGCTACTATCACAACACTATATTTTGACTCCTTAGCCATCATGATATTTCATCTAAAAGCTTTTGTAAATCTTGGTCGGTAGCTGTAAGTTTATTCTTACAAAATGCTATCAATTCAGATGCACGCTTCACCTTATCAGTGAGTGCATCCACATCTAAGCTACCAGACTCTATCGCCTTCACTATCTCTTCAAGTTCGTGCTTTGCTTTTGTATAAGTAAGTTTTGACTCTCCCATCTTATTCTTCTATTTTGTTTATTGTATTCTTTTTAGTGATATAATTTGTAATTGCTCTGCTATTAGTAAGCATCAAGATAGCTATAATCACCGCAGTTATCTGCACTCCCCAATCCATATAGTTGGAAAACATACTTTGCTGTAAAGGGTTTAAAGGATCGTTTCCAGAATCAATTACATAAACCTTAAATGCAAATATCAGATTCGTGATAAGTGCAGGCAAATGCTTTAACAGCACAGATAGCGATAAAATAATAATTCCCCACTGCAACATATTCTCAAAACTTGGGCGTTTAATCATCACCATATCATCATCAAAGTTTTTATCAAGCTTAAAGATATTTATTATCACATCTGGTTTGAAAACTAAAACCACAAATATTAATACAAAGATAAGCACCCCAAATAGCGATGTTAACAATCCAGTGATAGGATTGCTACCCGTGTTTGTAGCAAAGAAAATTAGCGAAGGAAGCGAGTTGAATAAAAGTGTAACTATAAAATACAAACCCGCAAGTTTTAGAGTAACTCTAAATAAATCCCTTTTTGTCATACTATTGTTTTTTTAGATATTATAGATTCAATTTTACCATCAGAAAACATAGTTTCGATGATATCGTTAGCATCAAGACTATCTATTGATTTTATAATCTTGCCCTGCTTCAATGTTAGTGTATATCCCCGTTTCAAAATATTCTCAGGAGAAACCATCTTTATGTATTGCTCTTTGTCTGCAATAAAGTATTTTTCTTTTTGCATCATCCCTTGCAAATAATGCCTCAGCGAGAGAGTATTATTGTTGAACTGTGCCAACTCATCTCTCACAAATATATTTGATGCATGAATCATATTTCTCGAAAGTTCTGATATATGTTTCTGCTCATTGTCTATCATGCTTCTACTCTTATCTACCAATCTTTGCTGAAGCTCCAGTAGATGATTGACTGATACAGCCAAATGATTAATCAGAAATTCGGCCGCTGCAGTTGGTGTTTTCACTCTTGTATGTGCCACCTCATCTATAACCGTTATATCCCTTTCGTGCCCTATTCCGCTAATTATTGGTAGTGGAAACTGAGCACAACTAGAAGCCAACTCATACGAATCAAAGCTAACAAGATCGGACGACGCACCCCCACCCCTAATAATTACCACAACATCAAATAGATCGTGATATTGATATATTTTATCGAGAGCCGATATTACAGAACCCTCGGTTTGCGCCCCCTGCATTATAGCTGAAAACAACTTGGTATAGAAAGTAAAACCCAAGCTATTGTTTTCAAGCTGATTGATAAAGTCCTCATATCCTGCCGCTGTTGGCGATGAAATAACTGCCACCCGGTTAGCAAGTTCATTAAATTCGAGTTCCTTATTCAAAGTCAACACACCATCTGCTTCAAGTTGCTTAAGTATCAACTGCCTATTACGCGCTATCTCGCCAATAGTAAAAGCAGGATCAATATCCACAACCGAAAGCGAATATCCATACAACTCATGAAACTCTATAGACACCCTTACCAGTACCCGCAATCCTGACGTAAAAGCCTGCCCCGTTTGTTCCAAAAAGTATGCAGACAATAGCGTGAAAGTACTAGACCAAATAACACCCCTTGCACGTGACACTATATTTTGATTCCGTGAGTCCTTTTCGATAAACTCAAGATAGCAGTGCCCATTCTGATTCTTTCTTACATCGCTAGTTTCGGCACGCACCCAATAGGTATCAGGCAAAGTGTTTTTAATCGCATCTCTTACCTGAATATTAAGCTCCGAAAGTGAAAAGGATAATTCATGCATAACCTATAGCTTTAATCGTATTACCTTTTGAATATCAGGAGCAGTTACCACCACAAACAGTGACTCCATTTGCGCATTCAATTCCTCTCCCACCATCAGCCTGATATTGCTATTATCTAATTGCTTTTGCAATATCATATTAGCATCCTCATCAATAACGGAAACCACATAAAGCTTTGGGTCGAACTTAGACTCACCTACCGTCAAATCGATACTACCATCTTCATTCTTTATCAGCTTTATATACTTATCTATATACTGATTATCGTGAGTAGGAAGTGACTGTAAAACTTTTGCCATTGCCACCCCCATATCTGGAATACCATTACCAAACACAGAGTCGGGATTATGATACCTATCACCCGATTGCTTAATAATATCCAACAGCTCACCCCTATCAATTTGGGGATTTATAGACCACAAAGTGGCAACCATACCTGCCATAAAAGGAGATGAAAAAGAGGTTCCATTTGCTGATCCCACCTCCCCTGTTCTACCTATAGTAGTAGAGCCACGCCCTACCGAAACCACATCGGGCTTCACCCTATTATCAGCAGTGTATCCTTTCGAGCTAAAAGAGGCAATATTGCCTTCCGAATCCACAGCACCTACAGTTAGTGCCTTAGCAGCATCACCCGGCACAGAAATCTTTTGCCAAGGCTTATTACCCTCATTTCCGGCACTCGTTACCACTATCATACCTTTATCAAAAGCCATATCTGCCGCAAGAGACATAATAGCAGTGCGCCCATCAAGTTGCTCGTGCGAATAGTTGAGCTCCTTATCATCAAAGTCGCTATATCCAAGCGAACTATTTATAACATCCACACCCACACTATCGGCATATTCTACAGCACGAATCCAATAATCTTCCTCAACTGGAAACTCAGTAGAAACCTCTTCAGACTGTAGCAAATAAAAATTAGCACCATTAGCTGAGCCCCTTATCTTTCCAGGAACTAAACTTAGAATCGTGGAAAGAACCCTTGTGCCATGGTCGCTATCAACCATAGTTTCACCATATGGCACAAAGCTTTTATGCTCCACTATCTGACTGCCCGAAAAATAGGGTATAACATCCACATTAGTAAAACCCGCATCTATTACGGCAATATTCATACCTCGACCCGAAAATGAACTTTTATACATATTAGTGGCATTGTGGAGAGCAAACTGAGCATCAGATCTTCCAAAATCCTGAGCCCCCATATTCAATGTAAAATCACTAAATGCTAGCCTTGGTCTCACCGGCTTTGATAATCTTTTACTAGATCCCCTCCACACATATTTAGCAGAGTCAACAAACGAGAGGTTTAAAAACTCATTTATCTGCGAGCTATCATTAAGTTGCACCACAATTGTTTGAAACCATTTACTAAACGAAATCACTTCGCCCCCAGCCAATGTGATAAGATTAAAGTAATCATTAGATATAGGAATGTCAGCCTCATCAATTGCAACGTTTTGTCTATTTTTTCTCTCTATTGATTGCTTAGATAAGAATTTTTCAGGCTCAGATAGAGAGTACTCTGTATTGCCTTTGTCTTTAAGATAGAGTCTAAACTTATAGCTCTGCTTCACATCCTGAGCACTTAGTAGATGAATAGTGGAAAGAAATAATAGAATAGTAGATGTTATTTTTTTCATTAAGATAGTTTGATTTTTACAATAGGTGATTAAAGATTATCCTTATAGACTTAGAGATATTTATCTCGATTTTTCTCCCTGCGTTTCAGTATAAAATGAAGAATTATCGACAGTAGCAACGAACCAACTAGGATGCCCCAAAATTGATTCATATTCTCCCCCATCCTCTTGTAACGCGGATAACCAACAAAAGCCATCACAATAGCATACAATGCCAAAGCTAGTGGCAGATATATATATTTTTTGCTTCTTCGACGCATATATCAATAAAATGAAATAAATAAAAAACCACCTCGCATGCTTTAACACAAACGAGGTGATATATGTAAATTACAATAAAGTAATTATTTCAGCTCTTCAAGTATTGCAAGCAGATACTCATACGATTTTTCAACCGCTGGTATATGCACAGCCTCATCGGGCGAGTGTGCTCCTGTGATGGTGGGGCCAAAAGAAACAATGTCTAGTTTGTGATCCACTCGCGACTGAATGATACCACACTCAAGTCCAGCATGAATGACATTCACATCGGGACGCTCGCCATACTTACTCATATATATTTTAATCATTGTGTTCAGCAACTCCGAGTTTGCATTAGGCTGCCAACCTGGATAATCAGCATCAAACTCAACCTTAGCACCGGCTAGGCTGAAAACGCTTTCCACAGAAGAGCAAACCCACTCTTTTCTGCTCTCAGACGAGCTGCGCACTAGTAGTTTCACATCAATCATCTCGTTTGACGAATCAACAAGAGCAAGATTAAGAGAACTCTCAACAACATCAGGAAACTCAGCAAGCATGCTTATCACACCGTTGGGGCATCCCTCAACTGCATTGATTAAAGCATCTTGAATTTCAACTGGAATTAATGACTCAGGCATATCAGTTCTTTCCGCCTTAAAGTTAATTCCTTCTTCAATACCTGCAAACTCCTCTCTAAATAGATCTTGATATTCCGATACCAAATCAATAATATCATCAGATAGCTGCTCAGGAATAGTAAGCACCGCAAACGATTCGCGAGGGATAGCATTACGAAGCGAGCCCCCATTGATAGATGCCAGACGAGCCTCATAATTGCTAACCACATCTTTCAAAAATCTATTCATTAGCTTATTAGCATTTGCGTGCCCCAAGTGAATTTGAGTACCTGAGTGACCACCTTTAAGCCCTGTCAAACTAATCTTAAAAGCAACATCACCCTTATCTATTTCCATATCATGTTTGAATTGGAAAGTGATATTAACATCGGTTCCACCAGCACAACCCACGCACAAGTCCCCATCCTCTTCAGTATCTAGGTTTAATAACATAGTACCATTCAAAAAGCCAGGCTCCAAACCAAAAGCACCATCCATACCCTCTTCCTCATCAATGGTAAACAGTGCCTCAATAGCAGGATGATTTAGCATTTCATCTTCAAGCACAGCCATCATCATAGCGCACCCAATACCATTGTCGGCACCCAAGGTGGTCGATTTTGCTCTCACCCACTCACCATCCACATAAGTTTGAATAGGGTCAGTTTTAAAGTCATGCTTCACATCAGCATTCTTTTGTGGAACCATATCAAGATGCGACTGAATAACAACTGCAGGATGATTTTCGTAACCCTTTGCAGCCGGTTTTCTAATAAGAACATTACCCACCTTATCTTGCTTAGTTTCTAGATTTAATGATTTACCAAAATCAATAACATATTTCGTTACCTCTTTCATTTGGCCAGTTGGTCGTGGAATTTGATTTAAATCGTGGAAAAATTTCCATACACTTTTTGGACTTAAGTTTAAAATTTCTGTTGTTGACATAACTATTATTTTTATTATAAAAATTGATTCCCAAAAATATAACCACCGATATCTACAAATTATCGATAATCATAATGTAACCGTAAAAGTAAAGAAAAAAACTTACATCAAGGGTTTGATATTGCATTTATTATTTTGGTTACCTTTGTGAAATCAAAGATAAATAAATATCACATATCAACAATGACATACGTAAGACCAAAGAAGAATCTTGGACAGCATTTTTTGACTGACACCAACATTGCCCAGCGAATAGCAAATACTATAGACGACTTTTCGGAGCTCCCCATACTAGAGGTTGGTCCCGGCACAGGAATGCTTACAAAGTTTTTGCTAGAAAAAGTGGAGAGTCTGAAGGTTGTAGAAATTGATAGAGAATCTGTTGAATATCTAAAGAATCACTTCCCACAATTGGAAGGAAAGATTATAGAGCAAAACTTTCTTACGATGAATTTTAAAGACCATTGGGATGGTCAGTTTTGTGTGATAGGAAACTACCCCTATAATATTTCATCACAAATCTTCTTCAAGGTTTTAGATAACAAAGATATGATACCATGCTGTACCGGCATGATTCAGAAGGAAGTTGCAGAACGCATGGCAGCATCACCCGGATCAAAAGCCTATGGAATATTAAGCGTATTGATGCAAGCGTGGTATGATATAGAATATTTATTTACTGTGGGCGAAGGTGCATTCAATCCTCCCCCAAAGGTAAAGTCGGCCGTAATAAAGTTAGTTCGCAACGACCGCAAGCAACTCAATTGCAACGAATCGCTATTTAAGACAATAGTGAAATCAACCTTCAATCAGCGACGCAAAATGATACGAAACACACTAAAATCGGTAGTGCCAAAGGATACAATTATCCCCGAGCATCCACTAATTACAAAGCGTCCTGAACAATTGACAATAGAGCAATTTGAAGAACTAACAAATTGGGTAGAAACTTTAAAGTGATATTTAAAGAGACAGAATAATCAGTCTTTCTTTCCTACTAATACAATTCCGCCAATTAACAACAAAATAGCTCCACCAATCTCTAAATATGCGGTTGTTTTATCCTGTTTGTCTTCAACTGATAATTCAACACCCAGAATATCTACCGATTTACCACTATTCTGAAATTCGTTTACACCCACATACCCAAGCACTAAAGCTAGGATAATTAAAATAATTCCGATTGCTTTTTTCATATATCTATATTTTTTTAAATGATTGTGTTTAGATAATTAGATTTATATGTAAATAGATTTTGTAACCCTCTAATCCAATGGTCTCCTACCAGATATGATATTGTAAAGAATCACTATTATTGCTATCACAAGTAAGATATGAATTAGATTACCCAATCCCATACCATTACCAATACCTATTAGGCCCAATACCCATACTATGATACAAATTACTGCAATTAACCAAAGAATTCCTCTCATAATAATTTCGTTTTTAAATTAAACATAAATCGCTATTCTACTTTTAAACAAAAGCAAAAGTAATATTGCTTATTTATCAATAGCCTAATATTCAATATCATGCTGTTTAGAGCTCAAATATAGCTAAAAACAAAAGCACATAAATTCAAAATTATACGATATGAAAAAGAGATTATCTAACAACATCGAAAGCGTATTAAACCAACAAGTGAGAAAAGAGGCAGAGGCTGCTCAAATATTTTTGTCGTATGCTGTGTGGGCCGATGATATGGGCTTTAGTGGCCTATCAAATCTACTATTCAGGCACTCGGGCGAGGAACGGGACCATATGATGAAAATAATACAATATATACAGAATAGAGGAGGGAAAGCCATTATCACTGAGTTGTCGGCACCACCATCCGACCCTACAAGTATTCACGACTGCCTAAAGCGATTATTGCAACACGAAATTGATAATACTACAGCCATTTACAGCATAGTTGAAACAGCACAAAGTGAAAAAGATTGGGCAACATGGAATTTTGCTCAATGGTTTGTGAAGGAACAAATAGAGGAAGAAACTCTTGTTATAGAGCTGCTTGATAAACTGAAAGTTGCAGGTGGTGATAATGCAACTGGAGAATCATTACTATTATTCGATTCTCAATTATCAAATCATAGTGATGAAGTAGATTTAGCAAGAGATGCCTCTGTGGAAAATCCATAGTAATATAATTCTATTTAATATAACACATACAAAAAATATGGGGCTAGAATCAAAATTGACTCTAGCCCCATATTTTAAAGAAAACATTATGCTTATAGTTTATCAACCTGGTCTTTAAACCAACTCTTTACTTCATCTTTCGACTTACCAGTTTTGGTTTGAATACGACCATATAGTTCGTCCTCTTTTCCCTCTTCATAAAGCAAGTCATCATCGGTTAAGTCTGCCCATTGTTGTTTAGCTTTTCCTTTAAGCTCATTCCATTTTCCTTTAAATATAAGTTTATCCATAATCTATAGTTTTAAATAGTTGACTTCATTGACAACTGTATAATAAACGAGATAAAACTTAAAATTGTTCGAACAAGTTTATATTATCACTCAGCTAGTTACCAAAAACTGCAGCCATCAGTGTGAAAATTAGAATAAGCCCAAGGACGTTAAACAGCCTGTCTTGATGCCGGCTTAGGTAAAATGAATATACCTACAAAACTATACCAATATTATCAAACTTTTCGTTGTAATCCTGTATTGCTTTTTGAATAACAATAAGTGCCTCTTCTTGTCCATACACATGGCTAATCTCAGTTTTTCGGTCCTCGCCAGGCATATCCTTATATGTCAAGAAATAGTGCTCAAGACGTTGGATAACAATCTTTGGAACATCCTCTAAGTTTTGAAAATGTCCATACACCGTATCATTTTTCAAAACAGCAATAATTTTATCATCTGCTTGGTTTCCATCAATCATCCTAAATCCACCGATAGGAATAGCATCTACCAGTAAGTCGCCATGCGACAAATCTTTTTCGGTAAGCACACAAATATCCATCGGATCGCCATCGCCTACAATATCGGTGCGACCAGTTTTTTCGTTACAAAAATCTCCCACGTGCTTTCCGCAAAATGTTTGAGGAATAAATCCATATAATGCAGGAACCACATTCGAAAACTTCTGTGGTCTATCCACTTTCAGGTATCCACTTAGTTTATCTATTTCATACTTTACGGTATCAGTTGGCACCACCTCGATAAAAGCTGTTAGCTCGTTTGGTGCATTTTTGCCAATAGAAATACCATGCCATGGGTGCGATTTGTAGCGCAATCCCATCAATCGACCAATTGGGTCGGAAAATTTGTCTGCCATAATTTATAATTATTATAATTGCTTTGTTTTTTATTCTTTATACAAAAGGTAAGGTCGGCGCTGCTCTTTAAATTTCGCAACATCACAAAACCATTTCTCCTTTATCTCCTCGGCGGTTTTCCCGGCCATAATATCCTTACGAATATAGTCAACACCCACCAACTTCTCAAAAAATGGTGTGAAAAACTTTTCGCCAATCTTCAAGTTATTGTATGCATCTATAACGTACGATAAGTCGAAACCGTTCTCCCAAATTGTTTCATTGGGAACATTTCGCAAGTCCACTCCATAGCATTTTTTGTTTAGTAATGGAGGATTTTTTGCACCTGGAACACTACGGGGCGTAAACGAAAAAGCCCCTTCTTTGTAATCAGGATGCCCATAAGCCTCGAATGGAAAATCGGTGCCACGACCAAGACTCACCGGCGTACCCTCAAATAAGCAAGTAGATGGATATAGGTATATGGAGTGAATATTGGGCAAGTTGGGCGATGGAGCTATGGGCAATTCATATCTAGTTTGATGTGTATAGTTTTGGCAAGCCACCACCTCCAAATCGCACACTCTGCCCTCGGGCAACCACCCCTCACCATTTATCATCAGTGCAAGCTCGGCCAAAGTCATACCATGCACCACGGGGATAGGCAACCAGCCTACTCCCGATTTATGTTTCATATCCAAAATAGGACCATCTACATAAAACCCATTAGGATTGGGACGATCCAGCACTATCATCTTTTTGTTATGCTCCGCACATGCATCCATTAGCCTTGCCATGCTTGCATAGTAAGTGTAGAAACGAAGACCCACATCTTGCAAATCGAACAACAGAACATCAAACTTGTTCATCTGCGCATCAGTTGGCTTGCCACTGCCGCTACCATATAACGACCAAATAGCAATACCTGTTTGCGGATCGACGGAGCTAGACACATGCTCGCCAGCATCGGCAGTGCCACGAAATCCATGTTCGGGCGAAAATATACCCGCTACATCAAATTTGTTTTCAACCAAAACATCAATCAAATGTTTATCACCCACTATACCGCTCTGATTTGTCATCACAGCCACACGCTTTCCGGCCAATAAAGGAAAGTATTTTTCTGTTGATTCGGCTCCCACCTTCACCCCCTCTGCATTCGCTATCGATGGCAAAGACAATAAAAGTGTAAGTAGAAAATAAAGTGCATTTTTCATTCTATATCCTTTCTATTATATTGTTGTAATTCATGCAATGTATCAAATTCATTTTGAAGCTGAGCAAGCTCCTTTCTTATTTTTTTAAGTCGATCTAAAGCCTCAATTCTCTTAGTCTCATCATCCTTATTAGATTTCAGCACCTGCTTAGCCCCCTCAAGAGTCATGCCTCTCTCTTTCACAAGGTTATAAACAAGCTCCACTTGTCGGATATCTTCGCGAGTAAACTGTCGCGCCCCGCCCTGAGTCTTCTTTGGTTTAATGTTATCAAACTCCTTTTCCCAAAATCGAAGCAAAGAAACATTTACAGCAAAGTGGTCTGCAACCTCTTTCAGGTTGTAGTACAATCGTCGTTCGTTGAACTGAATAATCCGTCTGCGTTTGGCCATATTTTTGATTAAGTAGAAGTTCAATTCTTGCAAATACAAATATAACCCATTTTTATTACTTAAGGCCGAATATAGTGTAGTAATAATAAACCACATGAGTTTTGATTACAACAGTTATTCAAAAAAGCAAGTTAGCAAAGCACTAAAGAGGCAAACCATAAAGTAAGCTTGTGGTGAGAGTTGAAATATTCATTAGCTTGTAAGGCATGAAACTCAACAGGGGGTTATTAGAAGAGATAATAGGACTATGGCCAAGAGCAATAAAACTTGAGATGATTATTTATATCATGATTGTTAAAAAAATAACAACCTAGAGCAATAACAAGCAAACAAAGCGTTAAAATATTCACATTTAAAAGCAACAACTCGGTTAATTATAGTTTCGCCCCTCATTTATAGCGACATACAAATATACAGAAAGCATCAAAACCATCGGGCTAGAAAAAGTTAGGGTCTAACTCGGGCAAGGGAGTTTGTTTTTGACAAAGTTAGACCCTTAATCAGGCAATCAACTTTAGCAAAAAGCCAAGATTGAGACAAAATTAACAATACTTAATTACAATTGGAGAAAAAACAACTCTTTTCGTAGACATATTTTCACAACTATAGAAAAGTTAGACCCTAACTTATCCAAGAACAAACCCCTGAAATTGAGTTAGACCCTAACTTAGTGAAAAAGCACCCCTTATAAAGCAATTCATGATATAATTTGGCCAATAAGCCTCGTCAAAAAACCGGATATTATATGATTTTAACGCAGAACAGTAGTTTTTGAAAAAGTTAGACCCTAACTTTCTCAAGAATAAATGTATTTATTTGAGTTAGGGTCGTGCCTAACTTAGCAATATGTAGCTAAATAGTGCATCAAGCATGTATTGATCTAGAGGGTAGAAAGCAAAAACAAAGCACTATTAAAATCTACCCCTTAATAACAGCCAAAGGCGTCAACTCCACTTTTATTTCAACTAAGTCTTCCTGCAAAGCCATAACCTCCTTGATATCTTTATAGGAACTTGGAGCCTCGTCGAGATCGCTACGATTTCGGATTGCATGAATAATTCCTTTTTGTTGAAGACGTGCCATTTCTGATTTAAGGTCTAATGTGCGACGAGCCTTTGCCCTGCTCATCACTCGCCCTGCACCATGAGAACAAGAATTGAAAGAGTCGGGATTACCTTTGCCTATCACTAAATATGAGTTGGTGCCTTGAGAACCAGGTATCATCCCCCACTCGCCCTTTTCGGCACGGGTGGCACCTTTGCGGTGAACTATCACTTGGTTTCCAAAATGAGTTTCGTAAGCAGCAAAGTTGTGCGGTTTGTTTATAAAGTTTGAAAACTCTATCTCTGGAATTATATCTATAAAAGCCTCTTTGACACGCTCCATCATCAGCTTTCGATTATTTAGAGCAAAGGCCATGCAATAGTTCATCTCTTTTAAATAGAGGTCAAAATTGGAACTATCTTTTAAGAAATAAGATAAATCGCGTGGCACATCACGGTCGCCTCTATTATATGTTTCTTCAATGGCTAATTTGTGATAATGCCCTGCAACGGTGTAACCAATATTTCGAGATCCAGAGTGAATCATAATCCAAATATATCCATCTGAGCCTTTTTGAATTTCGATAAAGTGATTACCACCGCCAAGGGTGCCAACTTGATATGTGGCACTTTCAAACTCTTGAATAACTATGGGTAGCTCCTCTTCAAGAGGTGGCATCCATTTATCATCCTGCTTTGTGCTATGATGTTTAAACCCTACGGGGGTAGATTTACGAATTTGAGACATTATGTTCTTTAAGTCTTTCAGCGAGATATCTGTCAACGAAGTGCGCAGCGAGCACATACCACATCCAATGTCAACTCCCACTGCATTGGGCACAACGGCATCTTCAGTGGCCAGAATGCCACCTATGGGCATTCCATACCCTTGATGCGAATCGGGCATAATGGCTATATGGCTGTATGCTATACGGAGGTTTGCAAGGTCTAACGCTTGTTGTAATGCTCCCTCTTCTATATCTTTTATCCAAAGCTTAACGGGAATTTGTTCGGTTGTAATCTCTCTAATCATGCTTCAAATATAGGAATATATTATTGAAATAGCTAAAGCAACATCCAACGAGGTGATTATGTGTGGTATTGAACAAGATTATTTGCAACATAATTAGTATATTTGCACCCTAAAATTAAGATTATATGCAAGTTGAGTGAAAACTGTGTTTTTCGAACTTGCCCCAATTCTATTACATTTACGAATATGATGACTTCAAAAGAAATACGCCAGTCGTTTATCGACTATTTTGCTTCTAAACAGCACCATATAGTGCCATCGGCACCTATGGTTATAAAAGACGACCCTACATTGATGTTTACAAATGCGGGTATGAACCAATTTAAGGATGTTATTCTTGGCAATGCCCCTATCAAATATCCTCGCGTGGCCGATTCGCAAAAGTGCTTGAGGGTGAGTGGTAAGCACAACGACCTTGAGGAGGTGGGACACGATACGTACCATCACACTATGTTTGAGATGCTTGGTAATTGGTCGTTCGGCGATTATTTCAAAAAAGAGGCTATAGAATGGGCTTGGGAGTATCTTACTGAGGTGCTGAAGCTGGATAAGGGCAGACTTTACGCCTCTGTGTTTGAGGGTAGCCCTAACGAGAACTTGGAGCGTGATGATGAAGCCGCAACATATTGGGAAGAGTATTTACCAAAAGATAGAATTATTAATGGCAACAAAGATGATAACTTTTGGGAGATGGGTGATACAGGTCCTTGTGGCCCGTGTTCGGAAATTCATATCGACTTGCGCCCAGATTCGGAAAGGGAGAAAGTTGATGCCATCGAATTGATAAACCAAGATCATCCAGAGGTAATTGAGATTTGGAACTTGGTGTTTATGCAATATAATCGTTTGAGCAATGGTTCGCTTGAGCCTCTGCCAGCTAAGGTTATAGACACAGGCATGGGCTTTGAGCGTTTGTGCATGGCAGTGCAGGGTAAGTTGTCGAATTATGACACTGATGTTTTCCAGCCACTAATTAAGAAGATAGCCGAAATTACAGATAAGGAATACGCTAAGGATGAGAAAAAGGATATTGCTATGAGAGTGATTGCAGATCACGTGCGTACTATCGCTTTTTCAATTACTGATGGTCAACTCCCATCAAATGCCAAGGCGGGCTATGTGATTCGTCGCATATTGCGTCGTGCGGTGCGTTATGGATATACCTTCTTAGGGATGCACGAGGCATTTATTTATAAACTTGTTCCCACACTAATTGAAGTGATGGGCGAGGCATATCCAGAGCTTGTGGCGCAGCAAACATTGATAGAGAAGGTTATAAACGAGGAGGAGAACTCTTTCCTTAGAACTCTCGAAACTGGCATCAGATTACTTGATAGAGAGATAGAGAGCCATAAGAAGAGTGGTAAAAACCAACTTGAGGGTGAGATTGCATTTCAACTTTATGACACGTTTGGTTTTCCATTAGATTTAACGGAGTTGATTCTTCGTGAAAATGGTATGGAGGTTGATCACGCCGCTTTTGATGTGGAAATGAATAAGCAGAAAGAGCGTGCTCGTAATGCAGCATCAATGGAAACTGGCGACTGGGTGAAGATAAGAGATGGCGAAACCGAATTTGTGGGATATGACAAAACTGAGGAAGAGACTCAGGTATTGAGATACAGAAAAGTAAAACAAAAGAATAAAGAGTTTTATCAATTAGTTCTTTCAAAAACTCCTTTCTATGCCGAAATGGGTGGTCAAGTAGGCGATAGCGGATGGCTGATAGATGAGAACGGTGCTAAAACTGAAGTTTTTGATACTAAGAATGAGAATAACTTGGCGGTGCATCTTACTAAGAAGTTGCCCGAGAATATTGAAACTTCTTTTGTGGCTAAGATAGATACTGACAAACGTATTGCTACAGAGGCTAATCACACTGCTACTCACTTGATGCACGAGGCATTGAGAGAGGTGTTAGGTAGTCATGTTGAGCAAAAGGGATCGTACGTTTCGCCTGAGGTTCTACGTTTCGACTTCTCGCACTTCCAAAAGATGACCAGTGAGGAGATTCGTGAAGTGGAGAGAAACGTGAACGAAAAGATACGCAAGAATTTCCCAATTGAAGAGCATAGGCATGTGGCACTTGCAGAGGCTAAGGCACAAGGAGCTATGGCATTGTTTGGTGAAAAATATGGAGAGGATGTACGTACAGTGAGATTTGGCACATCAATAGAGCTGTGCGGTGGAACTCATATTCCTACTACTGGAATGATTGGTTGTTTCCGCATAACCAGCGAAAGCGCTATTGCTGCAGGAGTGCGACGCATTGAGGCTGTAACAGCTAAGGGATGCGACGATTATCTATATACAATGGAGGATGTTCTCAAAAAGGTGAAAGAAACTGTTTCTAGTAGTGCACCTGAAGTTATGGTGGGCTTACAGAAACTTATGAATGAAAACGAAGAGATGAAAAAGCGTATTCAAGACTTCGTTAAAGAAAAGACCGTTGAACTTAAGAAAGAGATTATATCGAGAAAGAAGGTTGTTGATGATGTAAATCTGTTTATAATTGAGGGTATTGTATTGGCACCCGAGATAATCAAAGATATTGCTTTCCAAATAAAGGGAGAGTTTACTGAGTCGATGGCATTTATTTCGGCAACGGAGTTCAACAATCGCCCAAGCCTTACCGTAATGCTAAGCGACGACCTAGTGGCTAGGGGCTTACATGCTGGCAATATGGTTCGTGAAGCTGCTAAGCATATTCAAGGTGGTGGTGGCGGCCAACCACATTTTGCAACTGCGGGTGGCAAAGATACTGATGGTCTTAAAATGGCATTTGAACAGCTTGTGAATACTATTTAAACTCTGTTTGAACTCTGTTTTTTATTTAAATACAAACTAATAAACTAAAGGTGATTGTTTGGTGTTTAATCAAACATATCACCTTTTTTGTCGTAACGACATAAACTAACCACCCTTAATAACATAACATCATATAGTCTCTATTTAATTGTGATAAATTAGATAGGGGCATAAATTAATTAATAATGAAATTTGAAGATTTAAAGATTATAGAGCCGATACTGAGAGCTCTGAAAGAAGAAGAATATACTAACCCTACATCTATACAAGAAAAAGCAATTCCTGTAATACTAAATAGAAATGATGTGCTTGGGAGCGCACAAACGGGAACTGGAAAGACAGCTGCTTTTGCTATACCTATTATTCAGCATCTATACATTGATCGTCAACAGCATAATAAACCTAGGAAAATAAATGCGCTTATAATAACTCCTACTCGCGAACTGGCTATACAAATTGGTGATAGTTTTTCGACTTACGGTAGGCACACTGGATTGAGAAATACTGTGATATTTGGTGGTGTGAAACAGAATAGTCAAACCAAAGCATTGCGCAATGGTGTGGATATTCTTGTGGCAACTCCGGGTAGGCTTTTGGATTTAATTAATCAGGGATTTGTGAGACTGAACGATATAGAGTATTTTGTGTTGGACGAAGCTGACAATATGCTAGACATGGGTTTTATTCATGATATTAGAAAGATTATTGCTCTGTTGCCTCGAAAACGTCAGTCGTTGTTTTTTTCAGCTACGATGCCAGATAATATTGTTGCTCTTTCGCGACAAATATTGAAAAACCCTAAGAAGATAGAGGTGAGCCCTGTTTCATCAACTGCGGAAACGATTCAACAGTATTTGTATTATACTAATAAGTCAACTAAGCTAGACCTTCTCAATCATATTCTTGATGACAATAGTATAAAGCAAGCATTGCTATTTGCACGAACAAAACATGGTGCCGATAAAATAGCTAGAAGCCTGAATAAGAAAAAAATAAAGGCAGCTGCAATTCATGGAAACAAGGCACAAAATGCAAGACAAAGAGTTTTGCAGCAATTTAAAGATGGGGACTTGCGTGTGCTAGTAGCAACTGATATTGCTGCAAGGGGTATAGATATTGATAAGTTGAAATATGTGATTAATTTTGATATTCCTAATGTAGCTGAGACCTATGTTCATAGAATAGGAAGAGGTGGAAGAGCTGGAGATGAAGGCGTTTCTATATCTATTTGCGAGCCCGAAGAAAATGCATATATTAGGGACATTGAAAAGCTTATCAATCAAAAAATTGAAGTGGTAAAAGATAATCCTTTTGAACAAACTGATAAACCTATGACTAAAGCAGAAAAGCAGGAGTTTGAAAAGGAGAAGAATAGACGTAAACAGGAATATTTTGCTGCTAAGAAAAGAAATAAATCTGGAGAACCGAGAGTTAACAGAAAAAAGAACTAGCTTTATTAATTGGAAAAGAACAACTATAAGAGTATAGTAAAAATGAAAAATAATAACACAAACGCATTTCTGGAGAAGCTCAATATAGAGGAGCTTAACGAAATGCAATTGGAGGCAAATAAAACAATCAGAAAGGGTGGTGATGTGGTGCTGCTCTCGCCAACGGGCACGGGTAAAACATTGGCTTTCTTGTTGCCATTGATAGACTCGTTAGATGAAGATTGTTCCGAAATTCAGATATTAATCATTGTTCCATCGCGTGAACTGGCTCAACAAATAGAGCAAGTGGCACGCGATATGGGAACGGGCTTTAAGGTTAACGCAGTGTATGGCGGACGATCGGGAGTATTGGATAAGATCGATTTAAAACATCGTCCTGCTATACTTATCGGCACACCTGGAAGAGTAGCTGATAGAATGAGAAGGGATAACTTCTCGTTGGAGCATATTAAAACTCTTGTTCTTGATGAGTTCGATAAATCACTAGAGATTGGATTCGAAAAGGAGATGAGTGAAATTATTGAGGCTCTACCTAATGTAAAACAAAGAATTTTGACTTCAGCAACAAGCGATGCTGAGATTCCTGAATTTGTGGGATTGAGACGTGCATCAATTGTAAAACATCATGAAAGTGGTAGCTCTGAATTGGATGTTAAGATAGTTGCTTCCACTGAAAAAGATAAATTAAATATTCTGAAGCAAACCCTATTATATATAGGCGATAAGCCTGGGATAGTGTTTTGTAATTTCAAAAATGCTTTGGATAGAATTAGCGACTTTTTGACGGAGAACAAAATCTATCATGAACCTTATCATGGTGATATGGAGCAGATAGATAGGGAGCGTGCGTTAATAAAGTTCAGAAATGGTACTAGTCAACTTCTTTTGGCAACGGATTTGGCTGCTCGTGGGTTAGATATTCCCGAAATAGAGTTTATAGTGCACTATCATCTTCCGCCTCACGAAAAAGAGTTTACTCACAGAAATGGTCGAACCGCTCGAATGAATAGAAATGGTGCTGCATACATCTTGCAATGGGAGGGAGAGGAACTTCCAGAATTTATTAAGAAGGTGGAACCTGAAATTATAAATATAGAGGACAAGGACAAGAATAGGACTATTTCTAAAACTAAGTGGGGAACCCTTTATATTACGGGAGGGAGGCGAGATAAGATATCTAAAGGTGATATTGCTGGCTTGTTTATGAAGCAGGGTAATATAGAAAAAGATCAGCTGGGGATAATTGAGGTGAAACAAGACTGCGCCTATGTTGGAGTGCATCACAATATAGTAGATAAGTTGATTAAGAATACTAACAATGCGAGGCTCAAGAAAAAGAAGGTTAGAGTAAGCCTTATTTAATGGATTAATACAAAAAATCGGACCGTCTTGCACTTGATTTAAAAATAAAAAGATATATTTGTCCTTAATAAATAAACTATCATTTTAATCAAAAGAAACAATAGACGTGAAACAAAGAGGATTGATGAATTTCTTTCGCAAATACCACAAATGGTCTGGCATTATACTTATGCTGCTATTGGTGCTATTTGCACTCTCAGGCATAGTACTAAATCATAGAAGTGAATTAGCTAAAATATCAGTCAATAGAAACGCTTTACCTAAATATGTAAGATACAAAAACTGGAATAATGCGGCTGTAAGGGATATGTATGGAGTAAGCAAAGACAGCGTAATGGTTTATGGCAACATAGGCATTTGGCTTACTGACAGCACGCTCACAGAATTTGAAGACATGAATATAGGTTTTCCAAGTGGGATTGACAATCGTAAGGTATCTAAAATTCTAAAATACAAAAACAACTTATATGCTGGCACACTGTACGGATTTTTCAATTACAACAATAAAAATCGAAAATGGAATAAAATTACTCTGCCAATAAAAGAAGAGAATGTAGTTGATATGTACACCAAAGGTGACGATTTGTATGTCATGCTGCGCTCACATCTGTTGGTTACTAAAGATGCTAAACACTTCTATGAAGTAAATATGCCCCCACCTGCAGGTTATGACAATAAGATTGGATTATTCAAAACACTTTGGTTGCTTCATAGTGGCGAGATATATGGTAAGATTGGGATATACGTTGTTGATATCATAGGCATAATCATGATATTCATGTCTGTAACTGGTTTTATACTTTACCTTAGCAAAGAGAAAATAAAAAATAAGAAGAATAGCCGAGAAATACGACGTAAACACGGTAAAAGATACAAATGGAACATAAAATGGCACAACAAAATTGGGTGGATAACATTAATCTTCTTATTCATAAACACTACTGCAGGAATGTTTCTGCGACCTCCTTTGCTTGCAGCAATATTTACATCTAGGGTAGATAAAATACCTTACACTGAACTAGATACACCAAATCCATGGTATGATATATTGAGACGAGGAATGTATTTACCCGAAGATGATATGCACATTATATCTACTTACGATGGATTTTATTACTCTCCTGATGATTTTAAAACTATCATAAAGTATAAGCAACAACCACCTGCAAGTGTTATGGGGGTTACAGTTTTTGAGGATTTGGGCAACGATAAGCTGCTGATTGGATCATTTGAAGGATTATTCGAGTGGAACATTAAGTCGGGATATGTGTATGATGTTATGAAGAAGGAACCATATGTAGCGCCAGTAAAAAAAGGTCCTCCTGTGGGCGACTATATGATTAGTGGCTATGGGTTTGATAAAAACAACAATAAGATTATATTCGACTACATGCAAGGGGTAGTTGGCACTGATGTCGAGGCTTCATTCCCCGAAATGAATAAAGAGATTTTGAAGAAATCGCCTATGTCATTGTGGGGTGTAGCGCTTGAAATTCATACAGGCAGAATTTATCAACCATTTATGGGGATATTCTATATCTTAGTTGTGCCATTGGTTGGCCTATTCACTCTCTTTAATTTGATTACAGGCTTTGTTATCTGGTATAAGTATTATTGGAGACGAAAAAAGAAATAACCTATTAAGTAGAAATATAAACTCAATTCTAAAACAATCTTCTGAAAACTATGAAGATTAAAATCCAG
>CAYTQG010000020.1:0-12203 GCA_964439965.1 uncultured Proteiniphilum sp. | reverse complement strand
AAGAATTGCATTTCAGCATATTCTTCGGCTTTAATATTTATAGTGATATTAATAATCTACATATGTGCTTATTAATATAGGAATCCTAACATAATACCAGCTGCAACTGCAGAACCGATAACACCAGCTACGTTTGGACCCATAGCGTGCATCAATAGATAGTTTGTGTTGTCATACTCCAAACCTACCATTTGCGACAAACGAGCTGCATCGGGAACTGCTGATACACCAGAGTTTCCAATAAGTGGATTAATCTTGTTGCCATCCTTCAAGAACAAGTTGAAGAACTTAACAAAAAGAACACCCGCACAAGTAGCCACAACAAATGAGAACGCACCAATTGCGAAAATCTTCATCGACTCAACTCTTAAGAAGGTTGTTGCCTGAGTAGATGCACCCACAGTCAATCCTAAAAGGATAGTAATAGTATCGATAAGCGGACCTCTAGCAGTTTCGGCCAAACGGCGAGTTACTCCCGATTCTTTCAACAAGTTACCAAAGAACAACATGCCCAATAGTGGAAGTCCTGATGGTACTAAGAAAGCGGTAAGCAACATACCAATAATTGGGAACAGAATCTTCTCAGTTTGAGAAACAACGCGTGGAGTTTTCATTCTTATCACACGCTCTTTAGGTGTAGTAAGCAACCTCATAAATGGAGGCTGTATTACAGGCACAAGAGCCATGTAGGAATAAGCTGAAATTGCAACCGCACCTAGTAATTGCGGAGCAAGCTTAGAGGTAAGGAAAATAGCCGTAGGACCATCAGCACCACCAATAATACCGATAGCACCAGCCTCATTTGGCATAAAGCCCCAGTTAAGAGCTACCAAGTAAGCACCATAGATACCTAATTGCGCTGCAGCACCGATAAGAAACAGTTTAGGGTTTGCTATCAGTGACGAGAAGTCAGTCATTGCCCCGATACCAAGGAAAATAAGAGGTGGATACCATCCTTGCACAACTCCCTGATATAGGATATTGTAAACTGAACCCTCTTCATAAATTCCGATCATCAATCCAGCTGCTTCATCAAACGGAATATTACCAATCAACATACCAAACCCAATTGGTATAAGTAGTAATGGCTCATATTCTTTAACAATGGCTAGCGTAATAAACACAAGCCCTACAAGAATCATAATTATATGACCTGGGGTAGTATTAGCAAAGCCAGTATAGTTCCAAAATGTAGCCAGATTATCACTTAATGCTAAAAATGTATTCATCTGTCTATTATTTATTCAACAATTACTAAATCATCACCTTCAAGCACAGAATCTCCAACTTTTACAAGCAATTCTGTAATCTTGCCGTTTGAGCTTGCTAAAATGTTATTCTCCATCTTCATAGCCTCAAGAATCATAATAGTCTGCCCTTTCTTAACGGTATCACCTACATTACATTTAATGTCAAGTATAACACCAGGTAGTGGAGACTGAACTGAACTCTTTCCAGCTGCCGATTTTGGTCGCGTAACCAATGGAGTGCTAGCCGATTGAGGAGTAGGAGTAGTAATAGCTTGCTTTTTGATTTTAGTTCTAATCTTAGTATCTTTTTGCTCTAGTTCTACTCTATAGGGGGTTCCATTAACTTCCAATTCAACTATTGAGCTATCAGAGTTATTAATAACCACTCTGTATGGAGACCCGTTAATTTTATATTTAAATTCTTTCATAAGGAATATTAATTTCTTTTTGATTGTTTGACTTAATTATGAACGAGGATCTTGACGTAGTGTATGAATCTTCGAGCTCCATGGAGAGTACTTACGCTTCACCTCTGTAATAGTAAGAATTGTATCTTCAATATCGTGAGCATCTTCATTCATTTCATGAATTGCAGCAGAAATAGCAGCGAGCACCTCACCTGTAAGCACACTCTCGCCCCTTGCAGCCGATAAAGTGCCAGTTTTAGCAACTCGTCTTGCTGATAGAGCCTTAGCTATATTGCCAATTCCTTTAAATATTAAGTATAAAACTATTAGAGCAGAAAATACAACCAGTATAGATGTGATTGAAAGCGTAAGCCCGTGAGGGTCTGAGATACTAATAGCGTTAATCTTTGGGTTTTCTTCTAATGCTTTATTATTTGTGCTTGGAGTAATACTTGGAAGAACTTTAGCTAAGTCGTTTCCACTCATATCATATTTTACACCATCATCTTCATAACCATACGACTTTCCTGAAGGAACACCTGCTGGAATAATAATTTCATCCAAAAGGGTTTTTCCATCATTTTCATACAAAGCAATGTATGTCTCTTTGCTTGGATCTATTTCAAAGTTTAGATGAAATGTTCCATTAATAGGCTTTCCATCAGCAAAGAAAACAACATGCTGGCGAGGCTTAACACGAGTTAGAACATCACCTTGCGGTATAGGATATTTCTTAGGGTTATTTGGATCGTCAGTCAAATATCTACCCCCAAGTTCCTGAGATTTATATGTATTGTTGAATATCTCTACCCATGCACTGCGCTTACCATAACTATCGATAAATCCATCTGTATTTTCCAATACAACTTCATTAATAACCCACTCTGGGTTTTCGACAGCTTTGTTACAGCTTGCAAACAGAACAATAAGAGATAAAAACAATAAATGTTTTATTTTATTCATGCTTTACGTAATTTATAGTGGTAAATTGTCGTGCTTTTTAGCTGGGTTTGTCAGCTTCTTAGTTTGTAGCTGTTGCAATGCTCTAATAACACGGAATCTAGTGTTGCGTGGCTCAATAACATCATCGATGTATCCATAACGAGCAGCTTCATATGGATTAGCAAACAAGTCTGAATACTCTTTCTTTTTAGCTTCTGTAACTTCTGCTTGTTTTGCAGGATCGCTTTCAGCTCTAATTTCTCTGCTATAAAGAACCTCTACAGCACCATCAGCACCCATAACAGCAATCTCAGCACTTGGCCAAGCGTAGTTGATATCACCACGAAGTTGTTTACAACCCATTACGATATGAGCACCTCCATAAGATTTACGAAGAGTAACAGTAACCTTAGGTACAGTTGCCTCACCATAAGCATAAAGAAGTTTAGCACCATGAACAATAACACCACCGTACTCTTGTCCTGTTCCGGGAAGGAAGCCAGGTACGTCAACCAATGTTACGATAGGAATATTGAAAGCATCGCAGAAGCGAACAAAGCGTGCCGCCTTACGAGAAGCATTGATATCAAGAACTCCTGCTAAGAACTTTGGTTGGTTAGCAACTATACCAACAGACTGTCCATTGAAACGTGCAAAACCTACAATAATATTTTTAGCATAATCAGCATGCACTTCCAAGAACTCGCCATGGTCAACAACAGCACCAATCACCTCATACATATCGTAAGGCTTATTAGCGCTATCGGGGATTATTTCGTTAAGTCCATCCTCAAGTCTATCAATAGGGTCAGTAGCCGCTATTGCCATTGGCTCTTCCATATTATTTTGTGGGATGTACGATAGAAGCTGTTGAATAACTTTTATAGCGTCTTCCTCGTTTTGAGCTGAGAAATGGGCAACTCCAGATTTTGAAGTATGAACCGATGCTCCACCCAATTGCTCTTGGGTTACATCTTCACCTGTTACAGTTTTTACAACCTTAGGACCAGTCAAGAACATATAAGAAGTACCTTGAGTCATGATATTAAAGTCAGTAAGAGCGGGTGAATATACCGCACCACCGGCACAAGGTCCGAAAATACCAGAAATTTGAGGAATAACTCCAGATGCAAGAATATTACGTTGGAAAATTTCAGCATATCCAGCAAGAGCGTTTACACCCTCTTGGATACGTGCACCACCCGAGTCATTAATACCAATTAAAGGAGCGCCCATTTTCATAGCCTGATCCATTACTTTGCATATTTTTTGTGCATGCATTTCTGAAAGAGAACCACCTGAAACTGTGAAATCTTGAGCAAAAACATATACAAGTCTACCTTGCATAGTACCATATCCTGTAACTACACCGTCGCCAAGATATTTTGTTTTCTCCATTCCAAAGTTGTGGCAACGATGTTCCACAAACATATCAAACTCTTCGAAACTTCCTTCATCAAGAAGCATAGCTAGACGTTCGCGAGCTGTATATTTACCTTTAAGGTGTTGAGATTCTATTCTCCTCTCACCACCACCTAAGCGAGCTTTTTCTCTTAATTGGATTAGCTCTTTAACTTTTTCGAGTTGAATGCTCATATAAATAATTATTTATTGTGAATTTGAATGATTTAGTGATAATATTGAATATATAAAAAACAATAGCGTTACAGAGAAAAAGACATCAATTACAAGTCGCTCATATAAATTAAATAATTATGAAGAAAATGATCGGCGACACATTCATATCAACTATCAGCAACGCTACTGTTTTTATAAAAAAATTATTTCTCTGGATGCTCACACAATTCTGTCAGCACACTTCCAGTAGATTTTGGATGCAAGAAAGCGATGCTAAGTCCTTCAGCACCTGCACGCGGCTTAGTATCAATCAAACGCACCCCTTTTTCTTCGGCAGTCTTCAATGCTTTCTCTACACTCTTTGTAGCATAAGCAATGTGATGTACTCCTTCACCTCTCTTCTCGATAAATTTAGCAACAGTGCTATCTTCGCTTGTTGGCTCAAGAAGCTCAATTTTGGTTTGACCAATTTGGAAAAAAGCAGTTTTTACTTTTTGATCTTCTACAGTCTCAATATTATAGCATTTTAGACCAAGAACTCCCTCATAAAATGGCAGTTGCTCTTCGATACTCTTTACCGCTATTCCGATGTGTTCAATGTGTGTTAATTCCATATTTTATTTTTGTATTTAATTGATTTTGTGTGCAAATGTACAACTTTTTAGTTATTTAATAAAATTAATCTATATCAAATCGACGACATCCTTAGCACCTCTAATAATTCAGTACTAATCTCACGCTCTTTTTTGATTGCTCTCTTGAATGGAACGTAGGTAATTTCGTTTTCTCTAATACCTATCATCACATTTCTTTGATTTTCAATCAAAGCCTCTATGGATGATACACCCATTCTACTTGCTAAGATTCTATCTTGTGCTGTGGGAGAGCCCCCTCTCTGCAAGTGGCCAAGAATAGTAACCCTCACATCGTATTGAGGATATTGTTTTTTAACTCGCTCGGCAAGGTTCAGTGCTCCTCCAGTTATTTCACTTTCGGCAACCAAAACCATACTACTACTCTTTGATTTTCTAAATCCTTGATCAATAAGTTCGGCCAACTGGTCCTTTTCCATACTTATTTCGGGAATAATTGCCGCTTCGGCACCCGACGCAATAGCACTGTTAAGAGCCAAGTATCCACAATTACGACCCATCACTTCCACAAAGAAAAGACGCTCATGCGAGGTTGCAGTATCACGAATTTTATCCATCGCTTCCATTATGGTATTAAGTGCTGTATCATAGCCGATGGTTGTATCCGTAGCATTTAAATCATTATCAATTGTAGCAGGCAGCCCCACTATAGGAATATTATATTCATTAGCAAAAATAGATGCACCAGTAAGAGAACCATCGCCTCCAATCACAACTAATGCCTCTATACCATGCTTCTGCATATTTTCATAAGCAATAGCCCTACCCTCTTTTGTTTTAAACTCGTCACATCGCGCAGTTTTGAGAATTGTGCCTCCCTGTTGTATTATATTACTTACGCTATTGGTTTTAAACTCTTCTATTTCGTTGTTTATAAGTCCTTTATAACCCTTATATATACCAAAAACACGCATGCCATTGAAAATAGCACCACGTGTTACCGCCCTAATTGCAGCATTCATACCTGGAGCATCGCCACCAGAGGTAAGAACACCAATGCATTTTATATTAGAATCCATATGTAAATTATTTGTAAATCAAGTTGTTTAGCCTAAACACAATTGATTGCAAAGATAAGATTTATTTCATTATAATCAAGTTGTAGAAAATAGAAAAAGCAACCTTTAAAAGGCTGCCTTTTCTATCTCTAACTTAGGAATAAGCTTCGATATCCGCTCTCCTATTTCTTCCATTTGCCACATTGGTGTGGATGTAGCACCACAGATACCTATCGACAAGTCTGGCTTGAAGATAGTTGGGTCCAACTGATCTGGCGTATGGATTATATATGAATTGGGATTGTGTTTTTTGCATTCAGCAAACAACACCTTACCGTTTGAACTCTTCTCTCCTGCCACAAAAATAATCATATCATGCTTTTTGGCAAACTCCTGAATGTTGGGAACTCTATTTGAAACCTGGCGACAAATAGTATCATAAAATTCAAAAACTGCATCTCCCTCCATTTTCGATTTTATAAGCTCGGCTATTTCATGAAAACCATCTAGAGGCTTTGTAGTTTGTGAAAAAAGAGTGATGTTTTTTGTATAGTCTAGATTCTCTAGCTCCTCTTTGCTCTCTATTATTATAGCTGAGTCATCAGTTTGTCCAAGCAATCCATTAACTTCAGCATGTCCACGCTTTCCATAAATAACTATCTGACCATCACTCTGATCGCGGTGAACATACTTTTTCTTAACACGCTTTTGAAGTCCAAGAACTACAGGGCAGGAAGCATCAATAAGTTCAATATTATTCTCCTTCGCTATCTCATATGTACTAGGTGGTTCACCGTGTGCACGGAGAAATACCCTTACATTCTTCAGTTTCTTAAATTCTTCGTGATCGATAGTAATCAATCCCATTTTTGCAAGGCGCTCCACCTCGATATTATTGTGAACTATATCGCCTAAGCAATACAAAGGACCTCCTTTTTTCAGTTCCTCTTCTGCACGACTAATAGCCCTGGCAACACCAAAACAGGTTCCAGATTGTCTATCTATTTCAATTTTGCTCATTCTTTTTTTGTGATTTTATTAAACATATCCACAGCCCAATTTAGCTGCTCTTCAATTGTTATATTTGAATTATCCAATTCTAAAGCATCATCAGCTTTTCGAAGTGGACTCTCTTTACGAGTTGTATCTCTTTCGTCTCTCTCATTTACATTTTCTAGGGTCTCTTCAAAAGTTGTCTGAATACCTTTCTTTTGCAACTCATCAAATCTGCGTTGTGCTCTTATTTCGGCCGATGCAGTTAGAAAAATCTTAAACTCAGCATCTGGAAAAACTACTGTGCCTATATCCCTGCCATCCATAACAACACCTTTGTTCTGACCCATACGTTGTTGCTGTCTCACAAGCTCCTCTCTTACAAATCTAATGGCACTTATGCGACTTGCACTATTAGCAACCTCAAGTGATCTTATTTCATTTTCAACATTCTCACCATTCAAATAAGTATCTTGCGTTCCTGCACTATTTGCTTTAAAATCTATTTGAATATCTGATATATGACTCATAAGAGCATTTTCATCAATGCTATCATCACTTATCCACCCCTTATTGATTGCATAAAGAGCAACAGCTCGATACATTGCTCCGCTATCAATATATTTATAACCTACTTTATGTGCCAATCCTTTAGCAATTGTGCTTTTGCCACATGATGAAAACCCATCAACGGCAATATTAATCATTTTCGTATTCATACAATCAATAAGTAACAAAGTAAACAAGCACAAAGATATAATGTTTTTCCGATACTATCATTTAACAGCTACTTAACCCATTTAAAAGGAATATATTTGAAATTAATACAATAGCAATCTCAATTACATTGACTTAATCATGATAAAACTATATATAGCTTCGTGAGCAGCTTTCAGATACTCTTGAAATGAATTTTGCTCGAAAGCCCTTTCTCTTAAAAGCTCAGATTGAAGTATGTGACCTTTTTCAAACTGTTTTGATTTAGCCTGTACATTTTGTTTCAACAACTCCATATTCCTTTTTCTAATCTCATACTCCTTTATATTAGAGGCAATTGTGCTCAACTCCTTTTCAATATCAGAATCTCTATTATTTTGCAATTCAAGTTGCTTTTGCCTCTCTATCATCTCTTGAATTTTAAGTTGCGATACATATTTTGAATTGCTAATTGACTCTGAAATAGGAATTTTAAGAGTTAGAGCCACAAAGCTATTTCCAAACCATTTATCATTATTAGCAATACTCAAGCTATGATTAAAATAATTAGCCCCATAGTAACCAGTGAGGGAAATAGAAGGAAGATATCTTAGCATAGCATTATTAGATCTAATACTTGCAAGCCTTATAATCTCATTTTGTCTAATTTGTGACAGAGAACTTTCAACACTACTAAAATCAAGAAGCAACTTATTATAAATCTGCTCTATACTCTCAGAAGGAGATAATTTATCAACATTATTCTTATCAGCCGATACACCTAATTCTTTTAATAGATTTAGTTTTGATTCAGTATAAATCTCTTCAGATTGAATAAATTTGGAAATAGAATTATTCATATCTACTTCAGCATTATTTTTATCCACCAAAGATATTTTACCCAAAGAATATAACTTTGTTGCTTCTTTCAATATCTCGTGATAATACAAAGTATCTACTATAAAGTATTCATTTTGATGTTTCGCTATAAGACAATCAATATAAGCTAACGATGTAGCATTTTTTATATTATCTACTTCAATATCAGTATCTAAAGCACCAATTTTGGCTTGTTGCCTCTGTTCTACCCTCTTGCCAAAAGTTTGAGGATTAAAAATATCAAACGACATGTTAATTCCAGCGGTCGAGTTCCAAGGTGTGTTAAATCGCATGTACATCAATTCATCACTATCAGCATTGGGGTTTAACATTGATGCAGGAATGGGTGTAGTAGGTATAATAAGATTTCGCCTCAAGTCGGAAGTAAGATATACATTTGGTAGATATTCCAAACTAATCTGCTTTAGCTTTTCCTTCTCTTGTTTCTCTTCTAATGTTTTTATAGTTAATCGTGTTGAGTTGAGTAGCGAAAATTCTATAGCCTCTTCGTATGATATATTTGATATATCCACACCTATATCATTAAAAGACTCTTGAGAATATGCCTTATTGAAATGAATTATTAAAGTAATAAGCAGTATATTTCTCACTATAGTATGAGCACTTCGATTCATAATCATTCAATTTAATAGTTTACCTAAAAACAGAAGAGGGTTCAAGCTTCTTTAATTTCAAAACAGAGAAAAAAGAACTTGCCACTGCAATGATAAGAGTTACAAGAAACAGGAAACTAAGAAAAAGAGGGGAAAGATTTATAATTAATCCTGCCTTAGACATTCCCAGTTTTGTAATAAAAAGCAATATTAGCGAAATACTAAACCCTACCACAGCATACAAAAATGATTGAGCTACAACCAGCCATGTAATATATTTATTGGTTGCCCCAATTGCTTTGAGTGTGCCATAATCTTTTACTCTATCGTAAGTAGCAGAATACATTGTGAGCCCAATAATAAAAAACCCACTTATGATGGCAAATATAACTAGAGTACCAAAACTCATCCCCATATTATTTGCAGTCATAACCGTAACTATTGTTTTCATTTTAAACTTTTCTGCTCTCCATGCATTCAGGTCGGGTGCAATATGATTTATTTGATTTATTACACTATTTATTTTGTCGTTATCCTTTACGGTTACAATTACAGCACTCACCATATCCTTTGAGAATCCTGAATAATACCGAGCCATCTCATCCGTAGTGTACATCATAGGGCCTGAAAACCCTTTTGCGTTTTTCGTTACTACGCCTATTGTAGCATCTTTGCCAGCTATTTCAATTTTTGAGCCTATTGCCAGTTCATACCCGAATGCCTTTTTATCATAAAACTCAGTTGTGACCACACCCTGCATTAATAAACTCTCAAGATTTCCTTCGCTTACTAAGTTGTTGGCCGGTCCTGCTGCTAGATAAGGATATTCACTACCAATTATCATGGCAGGGGCACTCTCACCGTTTTCGAACCTAACACTGATATTTGAGATTACCAGACCATGAGTATCATCAACCCCATCAATGCTACGCAACTGATTTACCCATCTTCTATCAAATGGCGATAGGATATTTGCATTGTTGGCCAACTTATTAACCACAAACACTTGAGAATATTCTGGCTTCGAATTATTTATAATTCCTCCTACAAGGGTGGATAAATAAAAAAAAATACCAAGCTCAAGTCCTATCAGGTAGATACTAATAATAATACCCAGTAGAATACCAGTACTTTTTGCTTTTTCGAAGCGGATAAATTTAAATGCAGTTGCAAACATTTTTTAATCTAGATTTACTCTACATTCAACTTTAGTATCTATTAAAATCTCAACATTATCATCGAGAGACACCTCAATTATTCTCACGCGACGATCTTGAAAATCTTGACCACTATCCGAGAATAGAGATTTCTGTTTTAAGTCGGGTGATATAGTAATTAATTTTCCTTTTGATATTGGGTAAGGATTACCAGAGACAAATATTTCGCACGACTGTCCCTTCTTTATTTTACTAGAAAACATCTCATCAATTTCAGCTTTTACAATTAAAGGAGAATCGGGGGCTAACAAAGTATAAGTATCATATACCTGAACAGACTCGCCCTTATGCGGAATAATATCAAGTATTACACCATCAATTGGAGCAGTAAGAATAGTCTTATCCAACTCATTTCTCTTAGTAATTAGTTGACTTTCTATCTCACGCAACATAGACTCTTGAATTAAAACATCTTTTTGAAAAGTACTCTCTTGTATCTTTTCAATATCAAATTCATTTTCAAGAAGTTTCAAACTCTCTGCCGAAATAGCACCCGCTTGATAAAGCTCACGCGAATCAACCAACTTACGCTCTATTTCATTAATCTTAGTATCACTTTGTTTTACCCTCAATTTTGTTGCTGCGATATTATTTAGCTGCGTTTGATATTTAGATTTCAATTCACTTATTGACAAAGTAGCATCTATATTATCAATAATAATCAAAGTATCACCTTTTTGAACCCTATCCCCCACTGCCACACAAATATCTGTAACTACTCCTTTGGCAGTAGAAGCTAACTTACTTACCCCACCCTGTGGAACAACCTTTCCTATTCCTACAGCAATATTAATTTCAGGACTCTCATCTATCGTTTTATTATCTTTAGTGTTACACGAAAGCGATAATACAAACAAAATAGTATATACAAAATATACTATTTTATAAGAAATGCTTTTAATCTTCATAATCAATTTCAAATGGTGTTTCACTTATCCTTCCTTCAGAAACATAAATTATTCTATCAGAGTATTTTTTTAATCTTGTATCGTGAGTTACAATAACTACGGCTTTATTGTCACGCGATAGCCCCCTGAGTGTTTCCATAACCATAGTAGCACTTTTATGATCTAACGAGGCTGTTGGCTCATCGCACAATAACAGCTTAGGATTAGAAATAAGAGCCCGTGCTATAGCTATACGTTGCTGTTGACCGCCACTTAAGTTTTTGGGTAAACTTCTAATTCTATCATGCATATCAAATTTCTTTATAATATCAATAGCCTTATTTTTTGCTATTGCTCGTGGTGCACCCTGAAGAATAAGAGGTTGCATTACATTTTCGAGTGCATTAAGTGGTGATATTAAATTAAATCCCTGAAAAACAAAGCCTATATCATTAAGTCTTATCTCGGCTAGTTTTTTTTCATTCATTTTATTTACACATCTATCGCCCAACCATACCTCACCCATTGTAGGGTAAATAACACAACCTAATAAAGACAACAGAGTAGTTTTTCCTGATCCTGACGGTCCAACAATTAATGTAAGTTCTCCTATTCTAAATTCGGCAGTAGATGGAGCTAGTGCTAAAATAGTACTATCACCTGTTTTATACTCTTTTCCTGCATTTATTATTTTGGCAGCAACTTCCATAATTGATACATTTTTACAAATATAAGAATTGTTATAATTATATCTACGTAAGAAACGATTATTTAACTTACAACCGATAGGTTATTTAACATTGCAATTAATGTAAAAATAAAACATCATAACTAAATAATTGCAAATAAAACAATGATTTTAATTATCGAAAATAGAAAGTTCAACCATAGAGGATATAAGGAGCTATAAAGGAGCTATAAAGGAGGTAGAGAGTATTAGCAGATTAATATTAAATAAACATGTATTAACAGTTACCAATAATGGAAGAGATATTAAACAAAACTGCTCGATAAAAACAAGAAGTTTATAGTGCTCGAGCAGTTTTGTTTATATGTTACAAAGATTCAAACTCAAAATGCAGACTATCG
>CAYTQG010000019.1:0-34827 GCA_964439965.1 uncultured Proteiniphilum sp. | reverse complement strand
AAGAAATGAATCTTAAAGCTCACTTTATCGTTTGATAAACACAAGAAGTTTGAGCTGAAATACTATCTCATTTAACAATAAACAATCAATATCTAAGACTCTACTTGTTATTTTATAATGCAATAAAGGCTTATTGTGCCACAACTGAATAGGTGCTATTTAGCCCTCCAAAGTCATTTTTAATATTTAATAACGACAGGAATAATAGTAATCAGTTTGTTTTTAATTAAATTTGTCGCCAATAAAAAAATCATAATCGTCATTAAATTAGAAGATTAAAGCAACAAATCCGTGCTTAAAAAAACAGCAATTCTCATAGTATCTATCATTCTTATGGTCTCGTGTGGAGTCCGTAAGCAATCAGTATCCCCCATTGCAAAGACAGATGGAGCACAATCCGAAATTATCGACTATGGCATGAAACATCTGAACAAACCTTACAGATATGCTGGCAAAGGACCCAGCTCATTCGATTGTTCAGGATTTACCTCTTTTGTTTTCAAAGAGTTTGGTTATCGTCTCAGCACTAGCTCGTCAGGCCAAGCAAAGCAAGTGCCAAGCATTAATAGAAAAGAAGATTTGCGAGTTGGCGATTTGGTATTTTTCGAAGGTAGAGCTCATAATGGGAGAGTTGGACACGTGGGTATTGTAAAAGAGGTTTTACCAAATGGCAACTTCTTATTCTTACACGCATCCACAAGCTATGGCGTTATTGTATCACGGTCAACTGAACCTTACTACGCATCACGATATCTACATGGAGGCCGTGTGCTAAAAGAGAATAATCAAATAATTCTTGCAAATAATAAGACTAATACAAAAAAAGAGGCAACAGCCGTTGCAGAACTCCGCAGTGCAAAGAAAGCACAATCTGAAATGAAAGAGCCAGCAGTAGTCAAGGCCCCTAAAACGCAAACAGAGCAAGAACTAGATTTGACTAGGGGTGAGGAGATATATAACAGCAGCATCAAAAGCGATTCTATAATCATCCACACACGCAGCATTACATTTCCAGCATCGGGCCAACCATCAAAAAGTAAAGAAGAAAAGGAGAAAGAGGTTACAATATCTAAGTCTGGCAATAGGGGCTCCAACAGAGGAGTGCCAAAACCAAAGCAAAAGCCTAATAGCCCAAACAATCCACAGATTCACAAAGTATTGCCAGGTGATACATTGTATTCAATCTCAAGAAGATACTCATGCAGTGTAGATAAACTTCGCGATTGGAATCCAAAGCTAGGGGAAACTCTTAAAGCAGGAGAAACAATCAATATATATTACTAAAAAGCTTATCATTTCCTAGGCTTTGAACAAATTCAGAGCATCAACGTTTAGATGTACGAGATGTTTTCACGAACTACAAATCACATATCACTTTTGATGCTTTTTGTTTTCCTAGTCAACTCATTCGTTGGCGAGGCGGCACCGCTGTTTTTATACAACAGCCCTATCAGTATTGAAAAGAGTTGCCTTAAGGACAAAGGAGCAAATGATGACAAAGGAACTAAGGCGAGCATAAGTGCAGATAATCAGAAAACCATTAGCAAGATGGTTGCCGAAATACCCTGCGCCCCAACAAACCATCAATTTGATAACCAATTTGTAGTATTTCTGAATTCCATCCCAGTCGTTTATACCGAACAATCTAGTCTCAATATACACACCTATATCGATGTTATAGAAAATCCTCCTACTACAGTATAAGTAGCTTAGCGAGATTATAAAACTAAATTCTATAATATTGAAACATAAAACATAAGATGACAAATAGAGCATTATTATTAATAATAGCTATAGCTTTTGCTATGGCACCAACACTTTTGTTTGCTATGAATAAGGAGAACAACAAAGTGACCATTACAATACTTCAAACATCAGATATTCACGGACAACCCGACACACACCAAGAGATGTTTGTTGAAGATAATCAAGTAGTATTTCGTGAACGAGGCGGACTAGCCAATATCAAAACACTTTTTGATAAAGAGCGAGCCAACAATCCTGGCAGAACTATAGTTATAGATGCAGGCGATATGATACAAGGAAGCGGGTATGCCATGCTATCAGAGGGAGGAATATTTTCCGAAATTGTGAAGCAAATGGATTATGACCTTATGATGCCTGGCAACTGGGAAGTAGTGTATGGCAAAGACAGAATGATGGAGGTAATGACAAATTACAAAACTAACGTAATTGCCCAAAACATGTATCACGATACTACTGGCGAATACCTATTCCCACCTTATTGGACCAAAACTATAGAGGGTATAAAATTGGCATTCATAGGGGTAAACGATCCCGATATACCTTTTAGGCAAGCCCCAAGCTACAGCAAAGGAATTGCTTTTAGCGGGATTGATAATAAGTTGGAAGATGTAATAAACAGAGTAAAAGAGGTTGAAAAGCCTAATGCGCTGTTTCTCGTTACACATATAGGAATATTCAAACAAGTGGATCTAGCAAGTAATGCAATAAGTAAAGATGTAACGTACATACTTGGTGCCGACACACACGAAAGAGTTAGAGAGCCAATACAAGGTAAATATTCTAAAGTGGTAGAGCCAGGAGCATTTGGTTCCTTCGTAGGCAAACTAGAGCTCACATTCGAGAACGGCAAGGTTATCTCGGACAGTTACAAGCTTATTGAAGTTGATCCAATAAAGTATCCACAAAACAAAGAGCTACAAGCAACGATTGACAAACTAAAAGCCCCATACAAGGATGAGCTTGAACGAGTGGTAGGCTACACTTCCACCCCATTATATCGCTATCTGACAGTTGAGAATGCAATGGATAATATGATTACCGATGCTATGAAATGGAAAACGAATGTGGACATATCACTATCCAATGGCTTTAGATTTGGTACTCCTATTGTTCCCCAAAATGGAGAGCCTGCCCCAATTACACGCAACGATATATGGAATATGCTTCCCATCAACGACTACGTGAAAACAGGCAAAGTGACAGGCGAACAAATAAAGAACTGGCTAGAAAAAGAAGCTAATAACGTATTTGCAAAAAACTCATCCGAACGATTTGGTGGATGGTTTGTGCGCTTTTCGGGAATGGAGGTTAAGTTTGATAGTTCAAAAGATTTTGGTGAGAGAATTGAGTCTGTTGTGATAAATGGGCAACCACTCGACTACAACAAAACCTACACCATATCAGCCTGCTTGCGCGAGGGTGATCCAGATGACATGCTTTGTCGCATTCCTAACGTAAAAGACGTGAAAACTGAAAGCTACACAATGCACGACGCGCTAATTGAATACTTAGATAAATTCTCGCCTGTAGCTCCCAAAATAGATGGTAGAGCACTAGCCACTGATCTTGGCGAATTTACGTTTTCAACCGTTCCAGGAACAAACTACGAATTCAAATAATAGAACATAAAAACAACGATATAAATATGAAGACAAAAATAACAACATTATTAATAGCAGTAGCATCCATCTTTTTGGTGGCATGCACCCAACCACAACAATCTAATAGTAGTGAAGCATCACACCAAAATGAGACCACAAAGGTGGAAAACTATGTAGTACTTACTAGCAACATTCAACAAATAAGATCAATTTCGCATGCCGCACAATTGATGAAAGCAGAATCGCCCGATACATTTGGGAAAATGGAGGTAGTTGTATGCGGTAAAACGGTAAAAGAGACAACTGACCCACAGGTTATGGAGCCAATACTAGAGGCTATAGAAGCAGGAGAATTAGAGGTGAAGTTGTGCGGATTTTCTGTAAAACAACTAGGAGTTGACGAAACACAAGTGCCTGCACCCATCACCATAGTTGAAAATGGAATTTACTACAACTTCCAAAAGCAACACGAAGGATATAATAGTTTAGGACTATAACAGTCAAAAGCACCTATAATTAAAAACATTGCTCAAGAACCCAATTGGGCAATGTTTTTTGTATTTTTGCAACGAAAACAAAATAAATAATATAACAATGATTACAGCAGACCAATTAAAAGAAGCATTGGAGCGCGTGCAAGCGCTGAGGGGGTATCTTTGACATCGATTCGAAGACAATACAACTAGAAGAAGAAGAACTAAAAACCCAAGCTCCCGACTTCTGGAACGATAATAAAGCAGCTGAGGCACAAATGAAGATAGTTCGAGAACTCAAGTCGTGGATTACAGCATTCAACGAAGTTAACTCCGCTGCCGAAGAGCTAGAGCTAGCCTTCGAGTTTGTGAAGGAGGAAATTATTTCGGAAGAGGAATTAGATGCCAATTACGAAAAAGCAATTAAGCTAATTGAGGAATTAGAGCTTCGTAATATGCTACGTAGAGAAGAGGACCAACTAGGCGCCGTATTAAAAGTTAATGCTGGTGCAGGGGGTACAGAAAGTCAAGATTGGGCATCAATGCTATTTAGGATGTATCAGAGATGGTGTGATAGCAAAGGTTACAAAACCACAATCACCAACTGGCTCGATGGCGACGATGCAGGCATTAAAACTGCCACACTACAGATCGAAGGCGATATAGCATACGGCTTTCTTAAAAGCGAAAACGGAGTACATCGCTTAGTTAGAGTTTCACCGTTTAATGCTCAAGGAAAGCGAATGACATCATTTGCATCCGTGTTCGTGGTACCGTTGGTTGACGATAGTATCGAGATAGAAGTAAACACAGCCGAAATCACTTGGGATACTTTCCGCTCATCAGGTGCAGGGGGGCAGCACGTCAACAAAGTTGAAACAGGCGTAAGGCTTCATTACACCTATAAAGATGCCGACACAGGCGAAGAGCAAGAGATAGTAATTGAAAACACCGAAAGTCGATCACAAGTTGGTAATCGCGAAAACGCAATCCGAATGCTTAAATCTCAAATATATGAGATAGAGCTGGAAAAGCGTCGAGCGGCACAAGCAAAGATAGAAGCAGGCAAGAAGAAAATCGAATGGGGCTCACAAATCCGAAGCTACGTGTTTGACGATAGGCGAGTGAAAGATCATAGAACCAATCATCAAACATCAAACGTAAATGCAGTGATGGATGGCGACCTCGATGATTTCATCAAAGCCTACCTCATGGAGTTTGGTGGAGAATAAACGGCAAGGCTGAATATCAGCGGCTAGCCTCAACCGAAATTCCAAACAGAGCAAAATCATATTTAGCTGGATCATCTGCATCCAGCTTTTTTAGATTTTCAGTAAGCTCAATAGCTGTTTTCCAATCCGTTTGCTTCCGTGTAATTAATCCAAACTGCCTTGCAGTACGATCCACATGCACATCTATAGGACAAACCAAATGGCGAGGATGAATTCTATTCCACAATCCAAAATCAACACCTCGATTATCATTTCTAACCATCCATCGCAAAAACATATTCAAACGCTTGCAAGTTGAGTTGCGTGCCGGAGTTGCCACATGCTTTCTAGTTCGCCTAGGTGCATCAGGACTATCAAAGAAATATTCCTCAAAGTGTACCAATGCCCCCTCCATATCCACAAGTCCTGACTCAGGAATAAAAGCATCCTCAAGGCTGTTATATTTAGAATAATGACGGCTCAAGAAATCCACAAAGTATAGCAAGTCCGTATCATTAAATGTGCGATGTTTAAAGCCAAGCAATCCCTTTAAATCCTCATCGGAGTGATTCAAAATAAAGTTGTACGGCTCACCACCCATCCTATCCACAAGTTCAAAGGACTTATTGATTATTGTTTTACGCTGCCCCCACGCAAAAATAGAAGCAAAAAAACCTGTTATCTCTATATCCTGTTTTAGCGAAAAAGAGTGTGGTATTGATATTGGATCACTCTCAATAAAAGATTTTTGATTATACTCATCTACCTTTTCATCCATAAAGGCCTTAAAATCAGCAGGCAGTTGTTTCATTATTTATAATTTATTATTTGATATCGTCATTAAACTTAATTGGTGATTGCTTTAACAACAACTTTATAACACCATGTAGCAAAGCAAAAGGCAAAACCAATAGCCCTGAAATAATCATCCCTACCTCATACAATAGAGAACTATCTTTATATGCTTTACCCCTCAATCTAGCAGACAAAGCACTCATAGAAATACCGTATGCATTTCCAAAATATATTATCTGAATTGCGGCCAAAATCACACGGGTCGTATCCTGTCCATACTCCTCCAACACTTTTTGATACGCCACTCTATCAGGAAATGATCGACTATCAGCATAGTGTTGTGCAAACATAATAGCAATTGCCTCTTCATCCGAAACATAGGTGGTATCACCAATTAGGAAACTGTTAATCTCACTTTTAGTCATACCCATATCTAGAGCCATACGCGTATGAGCATACGAGCAAGCAGCACATCCATTCACTTCTGTTACCGCTAGTTGTAGTCGCTCCACAAATTGCTCACTCAAAAGATTATTTTTATTGTTGAAAGACAATCCAGACAATGCACTTGGCACTTTAGTTGCGGCTTCATACATTTGCCCAACGTTAAACTTTCTTTTATAAGAGGTAAATTCAGGCCTCTTAGAATTTTGAGTCATAGTTCTATTAAATTTTTCTCTATACCTTTAATTCTTCATCAGCATAGTAAATATTTCCATAATATCATCAAGCACTCCCTCATTAAGTATATCTAAACATTATACTATTAAAAATGAAGTACACCAAGAATAGCATAATATCAAACCACATCGGAGTTGACTAGTGTAAACAATCACATAAACATAATGTTTATATTCATGTGCAATTACTAACCGAGGTGCATTTATTAATATAAAACTAGGGTAAATATTGCAAAAACATCTTACTTTTGTAGAAATGATAATAGTTTACCATTAAATTTCAAGTAAAGTTTATGAGCATTCTATCTAGACCAAAAATATATCTAACAGTTTTATTTTTAATACTTGTTTCTAACATATCACTATTCTCACAAATAAGTTATGGAGGGCAGCCACTCCCGCTTGATGCCACATCAAAGTTGCGCACATCCACACCCATACCATTTGTGGAGATGGAAGCAGTGGACAACAACGCACTGTTGTGGCGATCGGCACAAGACAATGAAGATTTTAAAAGCCTTAACTTTGCACATAAGTTTTTTGTAAACCTACGCCCAGATAATTCGGGAGTAAACTTCACAACCGACAACGATACCAAAGTGTGGCGTGTAGGCATACGCTCTGCAAAAGCATATTCAATCAATATATTATTTTCAAAATTTAATGTACCACAAGGCGCACAACTCTTTGTGTACAATAGCGATCAAACAGAAATTTTAGGCTCATTCAATCACAATAATAATAGTGATATCAACATGCTACCAGTACAACCAGTTGCTGGTGATGAAGTCATTGTTGAATATCAAGAACCCGCAAATGCACCATTTAAAGGAGAAGTAGAAATAGGTGAAGTAAACCACGACTTTCGCGGAATACTAAGAGCTACAGAACCACGCGATCCGCAACAAAACTGTCACCCAAACATTGTGTGCTACCCCGAAGATATAGAAGCTGGGAGCGGAGTGATAGCTATAATAATAAACGGCACCACGTACTGCACCGCATCGCTTATCAACAATACCGAAAGCGATGGAACACCATATTTAATAACAGCCACACACTGCTTAAACAATGACTACAGCACATCATTTTTAAACAATAGAAGATACGATTTGGTAGCCGGAAACATAGTTGCATTTTTTGGATATCAGTCGCCCAATTGTGATAAAGATATAAGAGGCAATGTACAAATGTCAATGGCATCACTTGATTCGGTTTTCGTAAGCGAGCGTCACGATATTTCTCTTTTAAAGTTTAAAGAGATGCCCCCAATTGAGTACCAACCCTATTATTTGGGATGGAATTCATCAAGCAATAATAATCAAACCCCATATCACGGCATACACCATCCTAATGGAGGCATCAAAAAAGTAGCAATCGAAAATGATGCATTAGCAATAGGTTCATTTGGAACCCAGCCACCATACAATATGGAGCCACAGGCACACTGGGCAGTGAGAGCATGGGATGTAGCCGCCACCGAAGGAGGCTCATCTGGATCACCACTACTGGATAATAAAAAAAGAATTGTTGGAACATTAACAGGAGGCGAGTCGTTCTGTCCATCACCTAAGGGTCCCGACCTATATGCATCACTCAACAAGGTATGGAGCTACACCGATGAGAATGTTACCCCCGTAGCACTAAAAACGTTTTTAGACCCCAATGATAGCGGTACACAAACTATAGATGGCTACAATCCATACGAAGGGCAACCATATACGCGTGGGGCAAATTATTTAGCAACTGACACCATCACAGAAACATATCACCAATCAGTACCTATGTTTGCCACCAACAACACATATGGATATAGAGAATTTGCTGAAGAGTTCTACTCAAAAAATGGAACAAAACTACAAGGAGTGTTTATAACCTCACCCGTTACAAACAATATACAAAACCTAAATGTAGTAGTAAGAATATATTCGGATAACAATGGATTGCCAGGCTCATTAGTTCACGAACAACAACTAAACTATAATTTCAGATACTACCAAAACGGAAGCTTCAATGAAACAGATAGGAACATGAACCACAATGTTGAAAACTACTTGCGTTTTAGCAACCCCATACCTGTATCTGGCAAGTTTTATGTATCATACGCCGACAAATCAAACACTAATGATGGATTTAGTGTAATGAATGTGCGCCCACGTAAGATAGGTTCAGGATTTCCCGCCACGGCATGGGTAAAAGACCCCACTGGGTGGATAAAATCGTCTGAAACAATTGAAAACCCAATCAACACATCACTAATGATAGCACCATACGTGATAGGCAAAGGATTGGATCAAAACCCAGACATAAGACCGAGCATAACCGAAACAAAAGCATTCTTTAATAAAGAGACAAACCGCATATTCATAGAATCTAATATGGATTTAATATGGTGGAAAGTTTATACCTCAACGGGTAAGTTAATTCATATGGGCGAAGCAGACGGAAGTATCAATAGAACCGCATTCCCAATAAGCAATCATGCAAAAGGGGTATATATTGTTAAAGTAAAGGCTGAGGGCAAGGAAGAAACCATCAAGGTATTAATAAGATAAAGCTAAAGGTTCAAATTAAAATTCAGACAAGATGATGAATAAATCAATTCTTATCACATTTATATTAATTATATCGGTTCAACTTTTTGCTCAAACCACAAGCATAAAAATATCATCAGAAAGCACACATGATATGTTTTGGTTATTTATCGACGATGTGCTTCAAAATCAATCATCCACAAATTCAATTCAAATTGATGGGCTGCATGAAGGTAGTTATAAAGTACGTATAGAAATGGATAATGATGATATTAACACACTTGGGCAGAAAATAAACGTATCTACCTCCAGAAGAAGTAATAACTATATAATCAAACAAGATAGGCGTATTGGCTTTTCATTCAAAAATACAAACCAATCATTTCGCCCACAAATAGTTCAATCCTTACAGCTAAATGATTATCAAATAACCGATAATAAATTCTTCAAAGAGTTTCTAAATCATCTCAATGAATCTAGCTTCGATAAAGACAAACAGGCTTTAGCTAAGCAATACATCTCGAATAACCCTATATATGCAATTGAAATTGCTGAAATATGCAGGGCGCTAAGTTTCGACTCTTCACGTCTCGATATAGCTATATTTGCATACCCATACTGTATTGACAAGGGCTCATACTTCTTCGTTGAGAAAGCGTTAGATTTTAACACCAACAAAAAGGAACTATGGAGTAAGATAGAGCACCTAAAATAGCAAGACTCCCGTAATAGAAATAATCGAGTAGGTAGGGGGATTACTCCCCCGCCCTCTCACACCACCGTGCATGCTCTCGCACACGGCGGTTTCGGCTGATTGTTTATCCTTATAGGCTAAGACTCGTATGTATCATCGCTTGTCAAGCTTGTTCCACCTATCGGAAAATGCTCCGTTACGTCTTCACATTCACATAAATAGGCAACTTGCGTTTTGTCTGGAACCACACTTGAATCAAAGATTTTTACATCTACTACCTTAATCAACCAATTCAGTCCTTCTGAAAAGATAAAGACTTCTGTCTATCTTAATTGAGCTGACAGCTTCCTCTTTCATACTATGACCTCTGCTGACTTCTTGCATAGCATCGAGGTTTATCGCTATTCCGTTTGCACTGTTGGTGCGTCATGCAAGACCTCTCGGGATAAGATAATAATCTGTGTCTATAGTTTTGCCTGATTTACTTGTACAGCTTACGGTTGATGTTCGGGCATCCCAATCCATTGCTCGGTTACCCACTATACAAGCCTTATATCAGGTTTCTGTGCGTCAGAACTATAAACTTGCTGATGGCTTCTTTCAGATTTGCAGTCACCCACAACACCCTTGCCATTCGCTAATGCTTCCTAGCTGGCTCGGCGCATGCAGGAACTTTCATCCTGCGAGATTATTACCATGCCCGACATACAAAAAAAGTTTCCAAATTGGACACCCTTCTAAGTCAATAAATTGTCTAGTCCTAAAATAGCGTTACATTAAAAACAATAATTGGATTTTAAAAACCAGTTAATACTCTTACTCTATACTTCTCTACAATACGAGTATAGATCATCCTTTTTTATAATCTCTTTAATCCTTTTAAGTCAGCCTCACTTGTAGCTGGAACTATGCTGATAGCATATCCACCAGCTGGCGCTGAGTATTGCTTCAATTTAGATTTTGAAGTAACAACAACCTTACGAATATTATAAGCTTGAGGATTTGTTTTATAGTGCGCATCTTTATCATCTGCATAAATAGTCGCAATATACTTTTTATCTGAATCTAAAAAATCAAACTTAATGTTTGAAGTAAATCCATTCTCGCCACAAGTATTCCCAACAAACCAATTATCAGATTTCTTTTCCTTACGTGCCACTGTTATGTGATCACCTGGCTCTGCCTCTAAATATATACTCTCATCCCAATCAAGAGCTACATCTTTAATAAATTGAAAAGCATCAATAAATCTTTCATAATTTTCTGGAAAATCAGCCGCCATTTGTAATGGACTACTCATTGTAACATAAAGAGCTAACTGATTAACTAGAGTTGAGTTGCAATATGAGTTATTGTGCGGATTATTTTTTGAAATATCCATTTCAAACACACCTGGAGTGTAGTCCATTGGCCCACCAATTAGTCTAGTGAATGGTAACACAGTGACGTGATTAGATTTGCTACCACCAAAGGCCTGATATTCTGTTCCACGCGCCGATTCATTGCCAATTAGGTTAGGCCAAGTTCTACAAACACCTGTAGGACGAACAGCCTCATGTGCATTAACCATAATTTTATACTCTGCTGCCTTTTCAAGAGTATACTGATAATGGTTGTTTGTCCATTGGCTATAATGATTCTCACCTAGAGGAATGATGTTGCCAACATATCCACTTTTAACTATTGGATATTCGTATTTATTCATAAACTTGTAAGCATCATCTAAATGGCGCTCATAGTTTCTAACAGAACCAGAAGTTTCATGGTGCATTATCATTTTCACATTTTTATTTTTAGCATATTCATGAATTTCCTCCACATCAAAATCAGGATACGGAGTTTGGAAATCGAATACAAAATCCTTAGCATTACCAAACCAATCTTCCCAACCAATGTTCCATCCCTCTACAAGAACACCATCTATACCATGCTTAGCAGCAAAGTCAATATATCTTTTCACATTCTCAGTAGTTGCACCATGGCGACCGTGAGGTTCTACTTTAGTGAAATCTGTTACTCCAACATGTACCGATGGTAAGTTGTAAGTGTATGACCACTCACTCTTACCAGTAATCATCTCCCACCAAACACCAATATATTTCATTGGTTTAATCCATGAAGTATCTTCAATTTTGTTTGGCTCATTCAAGTTTAAAGTCAAATTAGAAGCTAATATATCACACGCATTATCACTTGCAATAATAGTCCTCCAAGGAGTAGTGCGTGGCGCCTGCATATGCCCCTTAGTACCATTAGCATCAGGCGTTAACCATGATTCAAACACAAGATTCTCCTCATCTAGATTCAAGTGCATACAAGCATAGTCAACAAGAGCAGCCTCATGTAAGTTTATATAGATACCATCATCTGTCTTTAATTGTAATGATGTTTGTACACCTGTATCCGAGAAACTTGTTTGAGAGAGATTACTTTGTCTTCCTTGCTCATTTATACCCCTAATTTCAGAAAGTCTTGTATGGTTAAAGTCATACTCCTGTGTATCATAATCACCAGGAATCCAAAAGGCCATATGATCACCCGTCATAGCAAATTGAGTCATTTCCTCTTTAATCACAAAGTAAACTAACTCATGTTGTTCTGGAAATTCATAACGGAAACCTAACCCATCATCAAACAATCTAAATCGAATACTTATTCTTCTGTTAGTATCTTGCTGTAAGAGAGTAACAAACAACTCATTATAATGATTTCGAATATCTTTTGTCTCACCCCAAACTGGCTGCCAAGTTTCATCAAATGTTGAAATTTCAACCTCATCAATAGAAAACCCACTATATAGCGATGCAGATGACACCACCTGAGCTTGCACTTCAGCATTAAACTCAACCTTTTCACCGCCTATCAATTCTAACCCTAGATGACTTGGCTTTATAATCTCTTTTCCTTTATATAATAACTGATAGGTTGGTCTTCCATTATTTTCGATGGAGAAATTCATTTTAAAATTACCCGACGGAGACTCGAACTCTTGCGCTTGAGCAATTCCAACAAGTAAAATAATACTTGCTAATATTAGCGATAATCTTTTCATTTTATTTATTTATTATAATATTGTTGCTTTCTCTTTTGTCTGGTAGTTTTACCCAGCACTCTTTAGTTTTATCATTCCACGACCACAACTGAAAGTTGATATCCGAGTCTATTATCTTTTCGATAGTCTCTTCATCTACATTCTTTATCTTAACATCATCGACAACGACCTCAGTAGGTTTTTCATCTAAATGGAATTTAAGAATAATATTCCTCTTATTTGATTGAACAAAACCTTTATCATTAGGAGTAATAGTTGTAGAAAAGCTATTCTCACTTGTTGTTACACATATGAAATTTGTCTTTGAGTACACATTATTCAAGTAGTCTTGATTAAGACCATCATCCTCATAAAGTTCAAAAGAAGTAGACTCATCTTCATAATTAGGGAACACATGTACTAGAAGAGGAAAATCCTCATTTTCATGAATATACTGCATCACAGGCATCATTGGGACAATAGACCCTTTCTTTACAAAAATAGGAATAGTATTAAGTGGTGCTCTATAAGTTACTCTTTCTCCGCCTAAGTATACAGTTTTCTTATCATTGAAATCTATCCATTCACCGTCAGGCAGGTAAACTCGTTTCAGACGTTCCCCTTTTTTTAATACTGGTGCTACCAATAGCTCCTCCCCATACATAAACTGATTATCTACTTTTACAGCCTCATCATCATTTGGATACTCCATAAATAGCCCTCTTGTAATAGGTAGCCCCGTATCATGAGCTATACGTGAATAAGTATATAAATATGGGAATAATTGATACTTAAGTTCAATTGCTTCCTTGCTATTTTTCTCTACTATATCACCAAACATCCATGGTTCAACAGCATTATCACCTTCGTGATGTGCACGGCTTAAGGGGCAGAAAACACCAAATTGCATCCAACGAGTATATAATTCGCCTATTGCATCGTAATCAGTAATATCTCCACAATATCCTGAAATATCAGTGGTCCAGAAAGGAACACCACCAAGTCCAGCAGACAGTCCTACGGCAACCTGATTTTCTAATTGCTCCCACCCTTCTAGCACATCATTACCGTTTCCACTATCATTAGTCCACCCAAAAGTGTAACGCTGAAGACCTGCGAATGCCGATCTAGTCATTTGGAAAATACGCTTGTTAGGATTATGCTTCTCAAATTGCTCTTTAACAACTTTATCCCAAGTCAATCCATATACATTATGAATCTCATCATGCATACCAATGTTATGTTTCATATTCAGGCGGTCAACATCCTCCTCATTACTCCAGGCAGGTTCACCCATATCGGTCCAGAAGCCAGCCACTCCATCATCAATAGGTTTTTGCTGATATTCACCCCACCAGTCCGCAACCTCTGGAATAGTATAATCAACCAAACCACAGTTACCACCCCATGGCCATGGCATATCGTAAGCCTTATTTGTGCGAACATCCTTTACAAAATAACCTAGCTCATTAGCTTCATTCCATTGAGTCTCATTGCGTTGAGATATAACAGGATCTTGAGAAACAATCACTCTAAAACCTTTAGCATTCAAATCCTTTAGCATTCCTCTAGGATCTATATAATTCTCTTTTCGCCAATTAAAATCTTGTAAACTTTGAGTCCAACCAATATCTTGATAAATAATATCACAAGGAATCTCACGTTTACGGAACTCACTCGCTATTTCACGAGCCTGGTCCTCTCTTGTATATAATCCCCTTGACTGAGCAAAACCAAAAGCCCACTTTGGTGGCATAATTGGTTTCCCTGTCAATGTCATGTATTGCTTTTGGATTTCCTTATAGTCTTTACCAAATATGAAATAGTATATGAACTCTCCGTCAGGAGCTTCAAAAGAATAAAACTCATCAGATTCGGTACCGAATTTAAACTCTGTTTTATATGTATTATCCAAGAAAATACCGTATCGGTAACTACTCATAAAAAATGGAATACTCTTGGATAGTGGATCTTCAGATACACTGTAACAAGGTCTATCACTATTCCACATTTTGTAAGACTTACCTCTTCTATTAAGAGTTCCAGTCTTCTCACCCAATCCAAAGAATTTCTCATCATCCCTTAATACTTTATAAGCCTTTACAGATGTAGAGTCAACAACGTGTCCATTATCTTTGTAGTCGCTAAACACCAATCTCTGATACTTATCAAAGATTTGCAACTGCATAGGATTTTTGTGTAACCTAATGCGTAGCTGCGAAGTAAATATCTCATAGCTTGAAGGCTCATCATTAACATTTACTTCCTCCACATCCTCTAGATTTTCGTTTACCACAGCAAACGACTCATTCCTTCTTTCTAGTTTCCCCTTAGGATCAAACCAAATCTTGATCACAGAGTTACTATTTATCGTAAGCGAAAGAGCAGAACCATCATTAGTTTTGAAAACAACTTGATTTCCATTTTGCGTGTAAGATATAAGCTCTGTGGCTACTGCACTTATCGAGAACGATAATGCCAATATGAGTATTAAGTAAAATCTTTTTATTTGCATTTCTTTATACTATTAATATTCTAACACAAGCATATCCCAGTATTTAATAGAAGGGATAGTTACTTTTACACTGTTGCCTACCTGAGTGAAATCTATAGCTACAGGAGTACCTTTGTCTATGTCTGGCGAAGCCATCCATACGTTTTTAATATCTTTACTAACGGTAATTTCTACTTCTGTTTCATTAATCAATATAGGCTCTGGCTGATTAGCATTAGTGTCGCGCCAATCCATTGAGCTAACATCTGAAAAGTTAATAAGGTGTACAACCTCTTTATCATCAAATGATTTATTTACAACTGCAACGCTTCCTTGTGATGCTGGCCAGTTTTCGAATGACAATTCACTATTTACATCCTCTACATTTAAGTTAAAAAACTCACCACCATCTCTCAATAAGTTTTGATATGCTACAAGAAAGTCATAGTAGTGCATTAGATGCTCTTTCATTGAAGCAGTCATCTGTAAGTTAGAGTTTGGAAAATACTCATTAATTAAATAGTGTTCTCCCAATTCAAGATGCGCACCACCAAATGAGAATATTACAGAGTTAGCTAATAGAATGCCAGGCATATTTACAAGACCATTAGAGTTTGATTTGTCATAATGCATATAAGCAGCCAACACTGTACTCTTTTCGTTATTACTGAAAGCATAGTTATCAGTTATTACCTTTGCTAAGTCTTCATAAGTTTTGGTTTCGTTCCATACCTCAGTATATAGGAAGTCAACTGGCGACTTGGAAATTCCATTCTCCTGACCATACTGACTTACAGCATTCATTACTAAACTCTTTTCAGGATTAGCCTCTTTCATAGCTTCAACAAAGCCTTGATATGTATCCTCTAAGTTTACTGAGTTGCCATCATAATCATACACATTACCTCTATATCCTAATTGGTCGATATGATATCCATCAAAGTCATACACTTGATATACATCTCTATGTCGACCTATTATATAGTCTTGCCACTCTTTATTTGCAGGATTTGTAACATATATACTACTACGGAATGGAGGATCAAGATGGTGGTTATTTTTATCCGAATGATTTTCATCGTTAAATAAGTACCACTCCTCTTTAACACCATCAGAAGGTGCATTTTGTAATGCTCCAAACATTAAGTTATAGAACATAGCTTTCATTCCTTTAGAATGTATAGCATCAATATATTCTCTTACAGTTGACCCATAATTTGTGCGTCCAATTAAGTCAGGCCATGTTTCTGCTGGGTTTTCTACAGTTCCAGCCAATGGTCTATGATGGTCATACATCCAATCATAAAACTGAACACCATTCAAATGAAATCTATTCAGATTTTTGATATTGTTCTTAATAACGTGCTCCGACAATTTGCCATACGATGAAAGGAAACCATAACGTGGGAACTTCTTCCAATCAGATGAAACATCTACTGCAATAGTTTCAGAGACAACCTCCTCACCATTCTTAACAGAATAAATAACAATTAAATACCCTTTAAAATCATCACTTGGTGGATTCCAACTCCACGATTTAGCTGAAAGATTCTCTTCTTTTATTACTTGACCTAAATGAGTATAGCGAACTTTCGAATTATCAGGCATTTTTGCTGACAATTCAAAGTTCACCGTTTCACCTGGTTTATAACGGGCTTTATCCGTAGTCAATGCTGCATTGAAATAGGTCTCGCCATACACAACTGGGTCGTTTGTGGTTTTATAATAGTCTTCACAACCCACAAATTGTAAAACCAGATATATTGATAAAAAGTAAAATATTTTCTTCATTATATTGTATTTTTCACAGATACTACCCCAAGTTAAGAGGTGGTATCTGATATTTTATTTTATTGTTTCTTGATTATTACAGTTTCTTGCAACTGATCCAATTCTATGTAGTATGTGCCCGCAGAGTTTATTTTCCATTTGTTATCTGGATTTGAACCTACTGCACTATACAACACAGACTCCACGCCACCTGTTGGCTCTACACCATCAGCACTTGCCAAGAACCATGCACCATTCCAGTCATCTTGCTTATCAGCAGAGAATTTCATTTCTCCTTCGCTTAATGATCCAGTCCAAGTAAATACATTAGGATCATCAGTAGCAGTCATTGGTGTAGCATTTCCTATATCCCATCCGTTAGGAGTAGCTTCTCCCACCAGATAAATCAACTCAAATGGAGTATGTGGAACAATATCAATTTTCATATCACGAGTGTCAAGTTTAATCTTGTAAACACCTGGTGATATATTCCATTTATAATCATCAGAGTTTTCATTCTCAGACCATTTCACAACATTCAGGTCACTACCCTCTTCTTGTCCATTTACTTCAGGACGCAGGAACACAACACCCGAGTCGAAGTCAGGCATAGTAGCTATCTTAAACTCACCACCATCATTCAGGTCGGCATTGTAGTAGAAGATAAACGGATCTTGTGGATCAACAGTCATAGGCTTAAAGCTCCAACCTGTAGGATTACCTACTAACCACAACTCACTATACTCAGGAGCATCTAGTGCTTCAATAAATATTGCAAGATTGATAATATTCAGAGAAATTCTATAGATACCAGTAGCTTCAATCTCAAACTTTTCATCCAAATCCTCATCCGACTCAATTAGTGAAAGCTTAGTATCATCTTCACCTTTACCATATCCTGGCATAAACTCACCAAGAGTAGTAATAAACTTAAGCTCACCGGCATTCAGTTTACCTTGCCAAACAAATCCGCCTGCTGTACCTGATACAGTATTCATCATAGTAGCATCATCTGCACTCCATCCATTAGGTGCTGCGCTACCAATCAGGTAAAGAGTACTCGAAACAGGCTTATAGGTAGATACACTCACTTTTACTGTCTCCGATACTTGAGGAGACACAGACTCGTGCTGAACATTTGCAGTTACTCTTGCAACTATTGTAGCCTCGCTGCCTGGTTCAATCTCAAATTGGTCTAAAAGAATTGAGTTCAACTCCTCAGTAGTATATGTAACTGAGTTTTTACCTTGATTGAGTTCTGTTTTAATCGAGTTTTCAAAATTCACACCATCTAGCGCAAGCTCAAATAGATAATTAATAGCTCTATTAGTATTATAGTTTGATCCCGAAGTCCATTCAAAAGTAAGAATACTGCTTTTGGGAGCTGTTACATCCAAGTTCAACATTTCTTCATTTACTGATAGTTCTAGAGGTTGATTCTCTATATCTGTTTCCTTAAAATCATCAATACAAGCAGTAATTAATAATGGTAACAGCATCAATATTATATATAATAAATCTTTTATTTTTTCCATGTGGATAACTATATTACAGATTAATAACCCGGATTTTGTTTTAAGTTATGATTAGAGTCAATCTCTTGTTGTGGAATTGGCAACAGCAAATGTTTTCTTTGAGCATTCACTTTACCAATAGAGTGCAAGAAGTTTAATGCATAGTCACCATTATCCCATCTTATAATGTCGAACCAATGATGACCTTCAAAAGCTAACTCTAACCTTCTCTCTTTTCTAATTTTATCACGCATCTCTGATTGTGATAACCCCTCCACATCACTCTTATTAGTCAGTCCAGCTCGCTTACGCACTTCATATAGTGGCTCAACAGCCTCAGATGTTTTGCCTAACTCATTAAGAGCTTCCGCTTTCATCAACAATACGTCTGCATATCTTAGTACAATAATACTAGCCGAGTTAGTATTGTAGTCTGGAGATACAGAAAGTGGAACAAGAAACTTTCTCACATTATATCCAGTAGATGACATAGTGCTCTTATATTGCTTACCTTCAAATTGAGGGCATCCCTCATAAAGAATAGTCTTATCCTTACGTAAGTCACCCTCTTCGTACTGACTTACAAACTCTTCTGTAGGCTGATTCCATCCATAACCACCGCCAACCCATCCAGAGTTACGTGGCCCCATATAAGTACTCAACCAGTTAGCTTGGTTTTCATCACTCCAAAAATCTGCATTAGTCAATCCGAAGTATTGAATCTCAAACAACGACTCTGGAGTATTTTTATTTCTCTCTTCTCCACCAAAGCAATCACCATAGTCTGTGTTAAGTACATATCCTAAACCTTCAACCTTGTTGGCCATTTCAATACTTTTTTCAAATTCTTCGATGGTCAAATACACCTTAGTCAACAATCCAGCTGCAGCACCTTTGCTTGCTCTACCAATATCTTTGCTATCATACTCATCACGAGTTGGAAGTAAATTGATAGCATCTAGTAAATCAGGTATAATTACCTCATTGTAAATCTTATCCTTACTTTCTCTAGTTGGAAATAAATCATCACCTGGCTTGGTAGCATTTAAACTCAATGGCACATCACCAAATAGCTGTACTAGAGTGAAGTAATAGCTTGCTCGCAAGAATTTAGCCTCACCAATACTTCTATTTTTTATTTTCTCATCAATATCCATATCTGGAACATTGTCCAAAATGGTATTACAGTATAGAATACCTGGATTAGGTCCTCTCCAAAGGTCAATAGCTGCAAAGTTATCAGGACCAGTAACAAAGTTTGATAGTTGAATAGTTTCGATACCATCATCACCACCACCTGCACCAACCACACTATTTCCTGCCACAATATCTAGTGTCCATATACGCATATTATATAATTTAGGGCGCTGCATTGGTTGATAAGCAGCATTTGTCATCGCAATAACTGATGCCTCATCATTAATTGTTTCGGCACTCGGATCCTCATATGGCATTTTATCTAAAAAGTCAGAGCAGCCTGCAAGCATAAAAGTAATTATAATAAGTACTATATTGAATATATTCTTCATAATTATGTTTCTAATTAAAATTTAATATCAAATCCAACGCTTATAGTTCTAGCTAATGGATAACTACTGTGGTCAACACCACCAACAACTTCAGGGTCAAATCCTGAATATTTCGTCAAAGTCAATATATTTTGTCCTGAAATATAAAATCTTAGATTATCAATCTGCATTTTTTTAGCAAAAGAGGTAGGCATAGAGTATCCTAACGTTACGTTCTTTAAACGCAGGTAAGAGCCATCTTCGATAAAGCGATCTGAGTTTCTTGTATTTTTGTTAGGATCGCTATATATCGCACGAGGTATAGAGTTACTTGAGCCCTCATCCGTCCATCTATCCAACACTTTAGTTGTTTGGTTTCTTACAGTGTACATACCTTCTAATGTAACTCTGTTAGCATTGTAAATATCATTACCTGCAATACCTTGGAAGAAAACCTGCATATCAAAGTTTTTGTAATCGAATATATTATTCATTGCGAAGCCCCATGCAGGAGTAGGATTACCTATATAAGTACGGTCATAATCATTTACTACTCCATCATTGTTTATATCAAGGAATTTGATATCCCCTGGCGCAGTACCATTTGCAGAATCTTGTCCTTGGTATTGATGTGCATAGCTATTTACCTCATCCCAATTTTGAAAAAGACCATTAGTTACCCATCCATAGAATGATCCAACTGGTTGATTTTCAACATGTGACTGATAACCAAAGTAAATCGGCACACCTTTATTTAGCTTTATAACTTTATTCTTATTGTACGAAATATTAAAATCTGAATTCCAGTTAAAATCACCTTTTATATTTTGTGTTGCTAACGAAAGCTCCCAGCCAATATTCTTTACTTCTCCAGCATTAATCATTGGAGTATAGATATCAGAATATCCAGTAGTAATAGGTACAACCATGCTTACAAGCATATCAGATGTATTCTTCACATAAGCATCAAATGTAGCGTTCACACGTTGATTAAGCATAGTAGCATCAAATCCAATATTGATTTGTTTTATCGATTCCCATTTAATATTAGGGTTAGGCATCACCAAAGGATACAAAGTAGAAACAGGAGTACCATTGAAAACATATTGAGAAGTTTTAAGCCTAGTAACTGCTGCATAATTATCTAACATAGATTGGTTACCAGTAGCACCATACCCTAGGCGAATCTTCAAATCTGAAATAAAATCATTATCATTATAGAAATCCTCCTCTGAAACTCTCCAAGCAGAAGAAAATGAAGGGAAAGTACCCCAACGATTTGAACCAGATATACGAGAAGTACCATCATGACGTACAGTAGCTGTCAAATAGTATTTATTATCATATGTATAGTTTGCACGGCTAAAAAATGAAAGCAATGCCCATTCATTTTGACTACCTCCCACCGTTGGATCAAGCAAACCATTATTTAATTGATTGTAATTATCTGATAAGAATTCTTTCACACTAGCGCTCATGTAGTTGAACACATTGTTCTGGGCACTAGAACCCACCATAACATTCAAATTATGCTTATCATTGAATGTGTCCATATAGGTTATTGTATTATCCCACAGGTAGGTAATACTCTTATTTGCATCTTGTCTACGATATGAGTTTGGCACTGGAATTGGTTTCCAATCATATTTAGGCGAGAAAGTTACACTATCCCAATATTTAAAGTCGATACCACTAGTCATTTTATATACTAGCTTATCAAATAGTGAAAACTCTCCATAGAAGTTACCCAAAACATTATAACCTTTAGTAGTGCTATTCTCAAGGTTAGCAGTTCCAATGGGGTTTCTTAAGTCACCAAAAAATTTAGACTCATCTCCAGGGCCTGAATAAGTGCCATCTTCATTCAATATAGATTGAGTAGGTAATGAAGCCAATGAGTTCAACACACTATACGAACCATTACTCTTAACATCATGACTCAACGTCAGATTATTTCCAAATTTCAACCATGAACGAACTTTCGACTCATTATTAAGTTGAAGAGTATATCTCTTATAATTTGTATTTATTACGATACCATCTTGATCAAGTACACCTCCAGAGATATAATATACACTCTTATCATTTCCACCAGAGTATGATAATGAGTAATTCTGAATAATAGAAGATCTTAGCAGTTCATTTACCCAATCAGTTCCTTGCCCCCAAGCAAGTGGATCAGAAAAGTCAGGTCTCTGTCGCTCATTATTGTTAGCCATCATATCATTATGTAATGACGCAAATTGAGATGCATTCAACATTTTTGGAACACTTGTAGGGCTCTGAACACCCCAATTTGTACTTACCGAGATAGTTCCGTCACCCGAAGCACCTTTCTTAGTAGTTACAAGCACCACACCATTAGCTCCTCGAGAACCATAAATAGCAGTAGCTGAAGCATCTTTCAGAATATCTACAGACTCCACATCATTTTGATTGATAGCATTAAGAGCTAAATCTGTCGGAATACCGTCAATCACAATTAGAGGATCTGAATTATTAATAGAGCCTAAACCCCTAATTCTAATAGATACATTACTACCAGGAGCCCCTGAGTTTACAATTTGCACACCCGATGCATGTCCTTGTAAAGCTTCACCAATATTGGCAACTGGTTTATCTCTCATGGCTTTAGAATCTACAGAGGTTAGAGAACCTGTAAGGTCTTTCTTTCTCATTATACCATAACCCACCACCACTAGTTCGTCTAGTAGTTGCGAATCTTCACTTAATGTAATAATGAGTTCAGATTTTCCTTTTGTTGAAACCTCTTGCGGTTCGTAACCAACATACGACACAACTATTGTTGCATCATCACCATCCACATCAATCGCAAAGCGACCGTCATAATCTGTAACGGTACCAGTAGAAATACCCTTAATTGTTACAGTTGCACCTATTACAGTTTCTCCAATATCATCATAGACGATACCTGTAATTTTCCTTTGATTTTGGGCTATTAGATTTAAACTAAATATCACACTAAGTACCATCAATATGTACCTGCGCAAATAGTGCCCACTTAACACACTCGTAATTTTACTCATACTTTTTATCATAAACTATTAAAATCTGGCAAAACGATTAATAACACTCATTGCACAAACTATTGTTAACAATCCTTTTGCACACTACAAACTTAGATGATAATGACATGGGAAAAAAAAGATATTGATAAAATATGGATATACCTAACAACTACAAGTCTAATTTACAACCTGTTGACAAAATATAAGCATCGAAAAATATCGATTATATGTATTAGATTATCTCTTCAAAGCACCTATTTTCATGACTAAATCCTCAAATTCATCTCTAGGTACAGCAGCTTTATTCTTAACTCTTGTTCTATATGTATAAATTGTATTTGCGGAATAATTCAAAAAACTTGCTATTCGAGCACTGTCAGTTATTCCCAACCGAATCAGTGCAAATATTCTCAACTCAACATTTAAAAGCTCATTATTCTTCAAAACAAATCTATGCTCCTCTTTCAGAAGAGAATTAAAGTCCTCCACAAAGTTGGGATAAAGATGTAGAAATGTACTGTCAAAATTTTTATATAAATCTTTCAGTTCATTCTCAATCATATCGCGCGATTTAAGCATCTTATATAGCTCACTTAGTTTTTTCTCACGCGCCTTCATATTCAAAGAATTTTGAAACTTGCTAAGCTTTTCGATGTAGGTAGAGCACATATATAAGAAGTGACCAATATAAGCCTCTTTCACATGATTTGATTCAGACAAACTATCATTTACGTCCGATAGTTCAGTATTCACATCATAAAGCTTATCATTAGCAAACTGCAGTTCATCATTAAGCTTCTTCAACTCACTATTGGTTGCAGATAACTCTTTCTTGATAGCAGCCAACCTCTTCACATGCCTATATATGCTAATCACTAATACTAACAAAAAGAAAAGAAGCAGGCTTACCAATACCAGGTATAGCTGTAGTTTCTGATTTTGATTATCTATCCTCTCTTTGTAGCCAGAATCAATAATTGGAAAGATTAGCGATACCTCATAGGCCCTTACACGAGCATTAGAGAAAATCGCATCCTCCAGTGAGGATTGGATACACCTATAAGCATTCTTCACATCATCCTCCTCGTATAACAATGCAGCCAACGAGTGCATAGAGGCATTCTCCTTGATAGAGTTTTTTATATCATTTATGGCAGATAGTGCATAATAGTATTTTTGCAAGTCCACCCTACCCTCTTTTTTGTACACATTTGCTAAAGCATAAGCCACAACAGCCTTCTCATGCGACTCAGACTCACTCTCTTCTAACAAGTCCTCCAAGATTCGTTTAGACTCCTCAAGGTTATCCTCATCATAAAGCTTATCAGCAAACACGATTTTATAATGATTCGACTCTGTATCCAACACATTAAGTAAGGAATCTCTATAAAGATGGCTCATGCTAATGTGATAGGTAGAGTTAGGATTGTTTTGCGAGTAGTTTTTATACAGCTGTTTATATGAATCGTAATAGTTAACCAACAACTCATAAGGTAGAACTGGACTTGATATTGGTTTCAAAATATCAATCGCCTCTAAGTACAATCCTGTGAGAATATATAGTGAAGTTAAATCTAGCTTAGCCTCATTAAACTTATAAGAGTCATTATTACTCTCTGCCAAGGTCAGGTTTTTCTTAACGTAGCAGATAGCCGAATCAGGGATATAAGTTTTATACTCGCTGTATATTCTATAGTTTATATCATACTCTTGCGAATAGTCAAGATTTAGAACATTCAGCTGTTCTTTCAATAATAAAATTCTATCCTCTTTAATTTGGGTGTACTCCTCTTTTTTATCAATAAGCTCATACAAATATGTGTATGTAGTATCACGATGCGAATTAGAAAAGCAATCCACACCGATAAAGCATATTAATATTATTAAAAGGAGTCTATTCATCTAAATTATTCATGAAAGTGGGAAGAAACAGTATCAATAAAGTACTTATCCCTCAAGCTATAGCACCAATGTAGTTATAAATATAATATACTATTAACTATACTCATATTCATTTCCACAAAGTTATACATATTTCTCTAAAACTTTAAATTAGCAGGTGTAATAAAATAGAAATCGTAGATTTAGAAGTCATACCCAATATTATAATAATCGAATAGGCAGGGGGATTACTCCCCGCCCTCTCACACTACCGTGCATATTCTCGCACACGGCGGTTTCTCTTAATTATCTAACCGTGCGTAATTTAATGACAAACTGTACAAACCTAACTCGTCAAACCATTTGTTTCCGATTGTTTGATGCACTTGAGTACAGCCTGACTTACGCCAGTGTCCTTTTCCTGATAGAGCAAGTATCAAGCTTTGCCAACTGTCAACTCCATGCCTTTCCAAGAAATGCTGTAGTGTTATTATTCGATTACACTGTTTTATTCTAAAACAGCGAAGCTTTCTGGGTATCCAGGAATCAAGATTGCGCATTAGAGTTTTGTTTTGAGCATTTTTAAAGTAGATTAACCAGCCTCGCATAACGGGAGTTAATTCGGATGCAACTTGTTCTAAACTTATGCCTCGGTTACGTTTGGTTATCTTGCGAACCTTTTCTTTAAAACGTTAAATACTTTTCTTTGCTATGGTTAGGCTACCATTCCTTTGGATGGTGTGACCTAAAAATTTGGTTTGATTGACTGAGTAAACCTGATTCTGATCTCTGTTGACTAGAAGCTTGAGTTTACTCTCGATAAAGTTGCTTATCGATTCCATTACTCTCTTGGCTTAGTACGTAGATGTTACAATCGTCGGCGTATCGAACAAATTTGTGCCCACGTTTCTCAAGTTCTTTATCCAGTACGTCAAGAACTATGTTGGATAATAACGGTGAGAGTGGACTCCCCTGTGGTGTCCCTTCTATGCGTTGGCTAACTATACCGTCTATCATGATTCCGCTTTAAAGGTATTTGCGTATCAGTTTCAATAGAGTTTTTTCTCCAATTGTTACGGATAGCGCATACATCAAACGGTCGTAATTAACGACATCAAAGAAAGTCTATAAGTCTAAATCTACAACTGTCATTCTGCCTGTTTGTAGGTTTGTGTGATATTGCTTTGACACAATACTGCTTCCATTAAATTCTGGGTTAAGGCTCGTTCTTGTTCGCCTGCTTCTTTTACTTGAGACGCCTTTGATACTTGAGCTCGGTTTACTTCTTCACTATTTGTATAAGGGCATATAGCATCCTGACCTGTTTCTGTGAACAGGTCTAATTGGTATGCTATAAATTGCTGTCTCTCCATAAAATAAAATTTGAACTAACTGCTCCTTAAATTAAAAGATTCAGACCTTCTTATATAAGTGTACTGCTCATATAATACTATGTCTTCTGCTGACTTCTTGCATAGCATCACGGTTTATCGCTATTCCGTTTGCACTGTTGGTGCGTCATGCAAGACCTCTCGGGATAAGATAATAATCTGTGTCTATAGTTTTGCCTGATTTACTTGTACAGCTTACGGTTGATGTTCGGGCATCCCAATCCATTGCTCGGTTACCCACTATACAAGCCTTATATCAGGTTTCTGTGCGTCAGAACTATAAACTTGCTGATGGCTTCTTTCAGATTTGCAGTCACCCACAACACCCTTGCCATTCGCTAATGCTTCCTAGCTGGCTCGGCGCATGCAGGAACTTTCATCCTGCGAGATTATTACCATGCCCGACATACAAAAAAAGGCTGACTCAAAACAATGTTTATGAATCAGCCTTTTCCAATTAAAAACAACAATAAAAAACTCTATTTAGAATTTACTCTAAAAGTTTCGTCACCATCCGCAAAAAACTTCACAATCTGATTAGCTGCGGCTAGTCCAGCATTAACATTAGCCTCGCCCGTTTGTGCACCACACTTCTTGGCAGATGCCAAATAACGACCACCAAACTTCTCAACCATTTCATCATGATTGTTAGGCTTAATATCAGTAGCATACTTAAATTTAGGACGCTCATCCATTATACGCACCATATCAGCCTCGTTCACCACCTCCTTACGAGCAGTATTCACTACAATACCATTCTCAGGCAAGCGGCTCAATAAGTCGTAATTGATACTCCCTTTAGTTTTATCGTTGGCAGGCATATGTAGCGAAACAATATCACTATTATCATACAGCTCCTCTGGAGATGTCACAGCAGTCACATTATGCTCATTTCCCAATTCAGGATTGCGAGCTAGTGATGGAGAGAAAGCATAAACCTTCATACCAAAACCGTTTGCAATACGAGCAGTGATTTTGCCAATATGACCAAAAGCATGCAAGCCCAAACGCTTACCTTTCAGCTCCGACCCACTAGTGCCATCAAAACCAGAGCGCACAGTGCTTAGCAGCATACCAATCACAAGCTCGGCCACCGCATTAGAGTTTTGCCCTGGAGTATTCATTACGCACACATTATTGGCAGTAGCCGTCTCAAGATCCACATTATCGTATCCTGCGCCAGCACGTACCACAATTTTAAGATTCTTTGCAGCGTCCAAAACTTCCTTGTCCACTTTGTCGCTACGCACAATCATAGCATCAGCTTCGGCCACAGCCTCCAATAGTTGAGACTTTTCGGTGTATTTTTCCAAAAGCAAAGCCTCATGTCCGGCCGACTCTATAATTTCTTTGATTTGTTGCACAGCATTGGGTGCAAAAGGCTTCTCCGTTGCAATTAAGATTTTCATAAACAATAAATGGTTTAAGATTAATATTTATTTTTTGATATTTCGATTACGTGTTAGTAACAAAAACCTACCGGATATTATATACTAATAATCCGGTGGGTTTTGTTTTAGCAATTGCATATTAACGCACCTGCCTAGTGGTTTTTTTCAAATTCTTTCATACAGTCCACAAGAGCTTGTACCCCCTCTTTTGGCATAGCATTATATATCGATGCACGGAATCCGCCAATAGAACGGTGCCCCTTAATTCCTGACATACCCTTTTCGGTAGCAAACTTCAAGAACTCAGGCTCCAACTCTTTATATTCATCCTTCATCACAAAGCACACATTCATCAATGAACGGTCTTCTTTCTCGGCAGTACCTTTAAATAGTTTGCTATTATCAATAGCATCATATAAGATAGCCGCCTTCTCTTCGTTCATTTTCTCCATTACCGATAGTCCACCCAACTCTTTCAGCCAACGCAATGTTTGCATAGCCGAGTATATAGGCAACACTGGAGGAGTATTAAACATAGAACCACCCTTGATATGAGTGCGATAATCAAGCATTGTAGGAATCGCACGGCTCACTTTACCAAGTAGCTCATCCTTCACAATCACAAAAGCCACACCCGCAGGCGCAAGGTTCTTTTGAGCACCACCATATATAAGTGCATATTTAGAAACATCCAAAGGACGCGAAAAGATATCCGACGACATATCCGCAACTAAAGGCACAGGGCTATCCAAATCCTTACGAATTTGAGTACCATAAATAGTGTTGTTAGTAGTGATATGGAAATAATCTGCATCCTCAGGAATCACATAGTCTTTTGGGATATAGTTGTAAATTGTGTCTTTCGATGAAGCCACTTCAACCACCTCACCAAATAGTTTAGCCTCTTTCAAAGCCTTGCTTGCCCATGTCCCGGTATTCAAATAAGCAGCTTTCTTTTCCATAAGGTTATATGGAATCATGCAAAACTGCATGCTAGCACCACCACCTAAGAAGAGCACCGAATAACCTTCGGGAATATTCAATAATTCTTTGAATAGAGCCTCTGCCTCGTCCATTACAGCCTGAAAGTCTTTCGAACGGTGGCTAATTTCTAATACTGACAAACCAATGCCATTTAAGTTTTTCACTGCTTCTGCCGTTTTCTCAATGGTTACTTGCGGTAGAATAGATGGTCCTGCACTAAAATTATAAATCTTCATAAAATAATTGTTTAAAAATGTAATTTAAGGATATTAATTTGCTTTTATTTATGATAAAACAAAGATAGATGATTATATTAATGTAGCAAAAAGAAAGTATCAGTTTTTTTTGTCCTTTTCTCAATTATAATTTCTAATTAATTTGTGTAAGTTTGCAACTTATATATTTCACACAAATAATGAGTACACCATATCCATCAACTTTATTAGAAAACGCTGTAAACGAATTTGCTAAGCTTCCCGGCATCGGTCGGAAAACGGCACTCAGATTAGTACTTCACATGCTGCGTCAGGACGACAATTATGTGGAAGATTTTGCCCATGCATTGCTCACCCTAAAACAAGAAGTCAACTACTGCTCAAGCTGCTTCAATATATCAGATAGCGAAGTGTGCTCGATATGTTCCGACAAGATGCGAGACGAATCCACAATATGCGTTGTAGAAAACATTCGAGAAGTGATGGCAATCGAAAACACAGTTCAGTTCAAAGGTCTCTACCACGTATTGGGAGGAATAATATCGCCCATCGATGGCATTGGCCCGTCCGACTTACGAATTACTGAACTAGAAGAGAGAGTGAAATCGGGAAAAGTAAAAGAGGTGATACTAGCCCTAAGCGCCACAATGGAAGGCGACACAACCAATTTCTACATCTACCGTAAGCTACAGCCCTACGGCATCAAAGTAAGCATCATAGCCCGAGGCGTATCAGTGGGCGACGAGATAGAATATGCCGACGAAATAACGCTAGGACGCTCTATAATGAACCGTACACTATTTGACGACTCATACAATCCAATCTCAAAATAAATTACAAACAATAGAAATGGAACAAACTATAAAAAAACTAAACTATCACTTCTACGGCATCATTGCAGTTTTGGCAATCTTGTTAATACTAGTTCTAACAGGCACCATCTCCTTTGTAGCCGATGAGTATGTAAGCATAGTGGCCGAGAGATACTCAATTGGGCTAACACTTATTGCCATTCCGGTGGCACTAAAGCTATTTGCCAATATCGTAAATAAAGAAGAAAACAACACCACTATACAAAAGAGCATTAAGACGTATCAAAAAGCAAGTTTCATTCGCCTATATATAATAAGTGTAATGGCATTTGCTAACATAATGCTATACGCAATGTCCAATAATCAAAATTTTGTGTGGCTCAGTGTAGCATTATTTGTATCATTTTCTTTTTGCCGACCATCACTTGCCGAACTACAAGAGCTAGCAATCAAAAAAGAGGAAGAGACACAAGATGAATGATTTTTTTATAAACAAAGATATATATCTCCGAGCTATCGAACCCGAAGATATGGATGTGCTATATAAGTGGGAAAACGACACAAGTCTCTGGCACAATGGAGGTGGATCGCTTACCCCATACTCGCGCTTTGCTATTCGTCAATATATTTCAAACTCGCTACAAGATATATATGAAATAAAACAACTGCGAATGATGATAGCATGCAAAACCACAGACGAGCCAGTAGGCACTATCGACCTATACGAATTTGATGCACAAAACCGCCGCGCAGGCATAGGAATACTTGTCGATAAAAACTATCATCGCCGTGGATATGCACTGCAAGCACTTGAGTGTATAGAAAAGTATGCATTCAATCATTTGCATTTGCATCAAATTTATGCTAACATTGCCACACACAACCAAGCAAGTATTTTCCTATTCGCAAAGGCGGGGTACACACAAACAGCCACACTGAAAAGTTGGCTTGCCATAGATAATAGCTACGCCGATGTGCTGGTGATGCAGAAATTCAACAACCCACAACAAATACAACCTACCAAATAAATAACAACGAACCACTATGTACGAAGATATAAAAAAAGCAACTGAGGTGCTAAACCAAGGGGGAGTCATCCTCTACCCTACCGACACGATATGGGGAATAGGCTGTGATGCCACCAACGAAGAGGCAGTGAAACGAGTGTATGAAATAAAACAGCGCAGCGACAGCAAATCAATGCTAATATTGCTAGACAACCCCGTGAAGCTACGCACATTTGTGGACGAGGTGCCCGAAATAGCTTGGGATTTAATAGACCTTACCGACAACCCTCTAACATTGATATACGACGGGGCACGCAACCTAGCGCCCAATCTTATAGCTCAAGATGGATCGATAGGAATACGCATCACCGACGAGGAATTCTCGATGAAACTATGTCGCCAATTTCGTAAGCCCATCGTATCCACTTCGGCCAATATAAGTGGCACACAAGCTCCGGCACTATTTCGCGAAATATCGGATGAAATAAAAGATGCTGTGGATTATATTGTAACTTATCGACAAAATGATAACAAAAAAGCAAAACCATCAAGCATCATGAAGCTATCCAAAACAGGAACTATACAAATAATCAGAAAATAACCACACCCACGCTATGAGCATTAAGAGTATATATAGCAAACTGCATTTATGGCGCAGAGATCACATCAAAGAGAGTCATTTTTTACTATTCACTTGCTTTATTGTTGGTATTCTTACTGCCATTGCAGCACACATCCTTAAAGTATCTGTACACTACATACATCATTTTCTGACCAACAACTTCTCACAAACTGGTGCCAACTATCTATATTTGGTTTACCCCATTATAGGAATTCTACTTGCCGGATTGTACGTACGATATTGGGTGAAAGACGACATCAGCCATGGCGTAACCAAAATACTACACTCAATATCGCAACGCAAAAGCCGATTAAAGCCCCACAACATGTACTCATCGCTAGTGGCAAGCTCCATCACCATCGGGTTTGGTGGTTCGGTAGGAGCCGAGGCACCCATAGTGCTCACAGGCTCGGCAATAGGATCAAATGTGGGTCGCTTTTTTAAGCTCGATCAGCGCAACCTTATGCTCCTTGTTGGTTGCGGAGCAGCTGGAGCCATTGCAGGCATTTTCAAGGCCCCTATTGCAGGCATCCTGTTTGTAATAGAGGTACTTCTGCTCGACCTCACCATGGCATCCATTTTGCCACTACTCATCACTGCCGTTACGGCCACCACCATATCCTACATCCTCACAGGCACGGATGCTATGTTTGCCTACTCACAAACCGAAGTATTTGCTCTCGAACGAATACCATATGTGATATTGCTAGGCATAGTATGTGGCTTTTTGTCGCTCTACGTGACATGGACAATGAGCAAAAATGAAGATTTTTTATCCAAACTAAAACCCTGGCAACGATTCATGGTAGGAGGCCTCACCCTCAGCATACTAATCTTCTTTTTCCCACCCATGTATGGCGAGGGCTACAGTTCGATAGACACACTACTAGCAGGAGGCGAAAAATTTAAAGAACTACTAAATGGAAGTCCCCTCTATGGCTTACAAAGCAGATGGGGCATTGTGGTATTTCTGGGTCTAGTATTAGTATTCAAGATATTTGCCACAAGTGCCACCAATGGTGGAGGGGGAACGGGAGGAGTATTTGCACCCACCCTTTTTCTAGGCAGCGTACTGGGCTTTGTGTATGCATATTCGGTTAATGAGGCTGGCTTCTCTTTACACCTTCCACAAGAAAACTTTGCTCTCTTAGGTATGGCTGGTGTGATGGCTGGCGTGATGCACGCACCACTCACAAGCACCTTTCTTATTGCCGAACTGACGGGAGGATATGAACTCTTTCTACCACTTATGATTGTTTCGCTAGTATCATACGCCACAATTAAGATATTTAAAAAGCACAATATCTATGCAATGCGTCTTGCAAAGCGTGGCGAACTAATAACACACCACAAAGACAAAGCGGTGCTCACATTTCTAAGAATAGACGAGATGCTTGAAACCGACATACCCGAGGTGAGCCCCGAAATGACACTAGGCGATGTAGTGAAAGTAATATCAACCAGCAATCGTAATATATTCCCCGTGGTAGATGAGGAGGAAAAATTACAAGGAATGGTATTGCTCAACGATATACGCAACATTATGTTCCGCCCCGAACTATACGATCGATTCAAGGTAAAGAAGTTTATGGTAGGTGCACCCACCGTTATAAAAAGCGACTGGACGATGGAAAAGGTGATGAATACTTTTGAAGACAGCAAAGCATGGAACCTTCCGGTAGTAGATAAAGATGGTATTTACAAAGGCATTCTTTCCCAATCAACCGTATTCAACCATTATCGTGATGTGCTAGTAGAACACTACTCGGAAGAGGATGAGTGAACTCAAAACACATACAAAATGGCATAAAAAAAGGCCGTGCCTCCACTCACGACCTATTGATTTTTAATTAATGCATTCCTTTAACTTCAGAAGTCAACTAACTCATACACTAATTATCATCTGATTCTAATACAACGTCGTCGATAACACTATCATCAACAACATCACCATTCAGTTGCATTGGCTCTTTCAATGGCTCTTTATTGGTGGTCATCATTGCACCAACTGCAGTTCCATTTTGGCCTAATCTCAAATTACCATTGAGATTACTAGAACCTGTGGTTCCGTTGCCCGCATAACGCATTTGAGCGCTATCCACTTCGTTCTCAGTTTTCGTGTCCGAATCTTTATTATTACCCTTGTTAATTCTACGATTTGCAAGAGCCATAAAAGGCTTCAACACATTTGCAACACCTACGACTAACTCATCATATTTATCCGTACCTGAAAGTTGGACTTCAAAATCCACCATACGGAATACGTTCATCAAATCTAGGTATGCATTATTCCTGATTACCTTTAGATCAATCCTCGCCTTGCCCTCATTATTATAAATAAACTCACGCGATTTGACCAATCCTAAATAATCATCTTCCATCCCAAATAGATACGATAGCGTATCCATCAATCCAAGTTCTTCTAATGACATCAAGAAGCCACTATCATTGTCTGCGAGTACTCTTAAGGCTCTAATAAACGTTGACATCTTAAATTGATTTTTGAATATTCCGTTATACCCTTTTTTAATAAATTGGTTTAATAGATATTCTGCTGAATCACTTTTAGAAGTATTGTTTATACTTATAAAACCCTTTATCACTCTCATGATAGCTCTCAATTCCATTTCACGCTTGGCGTGACGGTCATTGATAAGCTTGGTTTCTGTAACTCTTCTGTTCTTGTCAATAAGAAAATCCATATTTGGTAAATGTTCCATCACTTTAATCACAGCCTCTTGAAAAAGCTCGGTATCAATACCCTCAGCTAAATCAATTAAGCGGGAAAAAGTACGCACATACATTTCACCAAACTCTGGGTGCCCTAATGCTCGGGACTTTCCTAAGCTAAAAGCTTCTTTTGTAAATACTGCCATGTATTTCATATTTTTAATTGTTAATAAAAAAGAGCCAAGCCTTTGGGCACACTATTTAAGTGGTGGAGGGAGCCACACCTGACCCCAACTGCCTACAAAGATAAAACAAGTTTTTATAACTTCAAATACAGAATAGTGTAAATTATCAGCTTTACAGATATTAGGTTAATATAAACCAAGCAGTACACAAATACTTAAACGCTGATTATAAGCGATATACAAACAGAAAGACGGGAAAAACAATAAAACAAAAGCGCATAAACTTTATTATACAATAACATTTATTAATCTAAATTTGTTTGCATACAACTAATATCCTCCTTAACAAGCTTGAAAAGATATGCTAAACTAACAAACACACAAATGCAATGAAAAGACAATATCAAAACTAAAAGAGAAATTAAATCAAATACAAGTCCTATAGACATATCAACCAAATCTATAACCCTAACACAAATATAACCATTTTATCTCACTTATTGAACTTTTGAGACGATAAAATAAAACCTCAAATTCAGCATTTCAAAATCATGTACAAACGGGCAAC
>CAYTQG010000018.1:0-34986 GCA_964439965.1 uncultured Proteiniphilum sp. | reverse complement strand
ACATTATGATTTTCAGATGGGTCTGCCGAAAGATTGTATAATTCGAGAGTTGGCTTATCTCCTCTGATATTTTGGTGTAATAGTTTCCAATTATCTTTGACTACTGCTTGTCGGCCATTCATCTCTTGGAATTCGAAGTAGAAATAATCATGTTCTTCTTGTCCTTCCTGCCCTAACAGAGTTGGCAAAACACTAATACCGTCTATCTCATGGTCTATCTTAACCCCCAATATATCGGCAAATGTGGGCAAATAATCCCAAAAAGCATAAGTGAAATCTGTTTGATTTCCCTCAGGTATATTTCCTTTCCATGAAACTATAGTTGGTACTTTTATACCTCCATCATATAAGTCTCGCTTATACCCTCTGAAGATACCATTGCTATTGAAGAAGTCGGGATTGTTGCCACCTTCTACGTGTGGTCCATTATCACTAGTGAATATAATAATGGTGTTATCATAAATACCTTGTTGTTTTAACTCTGTAACGATCTCTCCAACATAGTGATCCAATCGTGTCACCATTGCTGCATACATTGCCTTGGGGTGCTCTTGCGACATATATCCGCCTTTTCGAAAAGCAGGTCCTGAATCTGTTCCGATATGTGGCTTTTCTGGGAATTCACCTCTAAAACGTTGTATTATTGAGTCCTCCGGAACAATTAGCTCTGCATGTGGAATTACTGTTGGAACAAAAAGAAAGAATGGTTCATCTTTATTCTCTTTTATAAACCTAATAGTGTGCTCTTGAATCAAGTCCTGAGAGTATGTACCGAACGCTCCATTATCATTGTCTGGAAATTCAATTTTGGTTTGGTTGTGCCATAGGTGACTTGGGTAATAGTTATGCGCAAGAAGTTGACAATTGTATCCAAAGAAATCATCTACATTCTGGTTGTTTGGGTCTCCTTCTGAACCTGGTTGGCCTAGACCCCATTTACCAAATGCCCCAGTTTTATATCCTGCATCTTTAAACAAACTAAAAAGAGTGTATGTGTCAGCTGGCAACGGAAATTGTCCTTCTGGTTCTAATTCTTTGTTCCCTCTAATCGGTGTGTGACCAGTATGTAACCCCGTCATCAAACTAGCACGTGATGGTGCACTAACTGTAGTTCCTGAATAGGTGCTGGTACAACGTATTCCATTTAATGCAAGATTATCAATATTTGGTGTGAGAAATTTCTCTTGGCCGAAACAGCTCAGGTCTCCATAGCCTAAATCATCTGCAATAATAAAAACAACATTAGGCTTCTCTTGCGCACTCAAAGATAAAGAGCTCGCAAGAGCAACACTTGCAACGAAAAACTTATTTTTCATATTATTTTATTTAAACAAATATTTTGCGAATTAGAAGTTGAAAGTACATTTGTAGCCTGTTAAGTACTCTGTACATGAAATGAAAATAATGTACTTACAAAAGTAATAGAATAAAACAATGTCTATATAGCATTATTAGTACTATGTATCTTTACAACTGCTCACAAAGTTAGTATATAATTGATAAAAAGATAGGGAAAAGTAATAGAAAAGGTATAAAAAGCAGAAAGCGCTACGAATCACTCGCGGCGCTTCCTTAATGTTTAACATTTTAAAAATCACAGCTTCGTTTCAGCAACACCTTTGCAAGTAGTTTAGCCTTTGCAATATACAGATGAAGCTTCAACGATTTTGTTTATCTTCAATCGCTCAATGTGGATTGAAGAATATCCGTAGAAGACTATTCTTCTACGGCAGTTTCTTGAGTTGTTGAAGTTGTTTCAGATGCAACCTCGGCGGTTGACGTAGCTCTACGACGTGAACGACGAGTTCTTGTCTTCTTAGCTGCTTTGTCTGACAACATATTCTCGTTGTAATCAACTAGTTCGATAAAACACATTGCAGCGTTATCACCAAGTCTATAACCAGTTTTAATTATACGAGTGTAGCCACCTGGACGGTCAGCCACTTTCTCAGATACATTTTGAAACAGCTCAGTTACAGCATGTTTGTTTTTAAGGCTACTAAAAACAATACGTCTTGAGCTAGTTGTATCTTCTTTTGATTTTGTTATCAAGGGTTCAACAAACTTTCTAAGTTCTTTTGCTTTAGGAACAGTTGTAAAAATACGTTTGTGCAGGATCAAAGATGAAGCCATATTAGAAAGCATTGCCTTTCTATGTGCAGACGTACGTCCTAAACTATTATTTTTTTTATTATGTCTCATTATCGCTATTCTTTTTCTAATTTATATTTCGAAGTGTCCATACCAAAAGAAAGATTAAGACCTTCTAGAATTTCCTCCAACTCTGATAATGATTTCTTACCAAAGTTTCTGAACTTAAGCAGATCGTTTCTATTATGAGTAACGAGCTGACCAAGTGTTTCAACCTCTGCTGCTTTAAGACAGTTCAAAGCACGAACTGAGAGATTCAAATCACCCAATTTACGCTTCAATAACTGACGCATATGAAGTACTTCTTCATCGAACTCTTCGATACTGTCTGCATCAGCTGTCTCAACCATCATCTTAGCTTCATCCGAGAATAAAGCAAAATGTTGAATCAATATCTTTGCTGCCTCTTTAAGAGCATCTTTAGGATGTATAGAACCGTCAGTTGTAACATCGATAATCAGCTTCTCAAAGTCAGTTTTTTGTTCAATACGATAGTCTTCGATTTCGTACTTAACATTTCTGATTGGCGTATATATTGAGTCAATAGCAATAGTTTGAATATCCTCTTCGGCAATAAGAGAGCGATTTACCTCTGCAGGAACGTACCCTCTACCTTTATTGATAGTCAATTCTACTTTAAGCTCAATCTTTTTATCTAAATGGCAAATCTCAAGTTCGGGATTCAGAACTTCAAAGCCTGTTAAATTTCTATTAATATCGCCAGCTCTAAATACTTCAGTGCCAGAAATAGTAACATTAACTGTCTCTGAATCAAACTCCTCAACCTTTCTTTTAAATCTGATTTTTTTCAGATTCAAAATTATGGCTGTCACATCTTCTATAACACCCGGAATAGTCGCAAACTCATGATCTACCCCATCTATTTTAATGGCAGTAATCGCATAGCCTTCTAACGAAGATAATAGTATGCGACGTAAAGCATTACCTATAGTGATGCCATAGCCTGGTTCTAAAGGACGGAATTCGAAACTACCATAGAACTCATTCTCTGATATCATGATTACTTTATCGGGTTTTTGAAATGCTAATATTGCCATGAAATTATTGTTTAGAATATAATTCTACTATCAACTGTTCTTTAATATTTTCTGGGATATCTTCTCTTTCAGGAATATGTAAGAATTTTCCGCTTAGAGATGCACTATCCCATTCTAACCAAGGATATTTACTGTGATTAAAGCCTGTCAAAGCATTTGAGATTACCTCTAAAGATTTAGATTTTTCTCTAATACCAATGATTTGACCTGCTTTTACAGTATATGAGGGAATATTTACTACTTTACCATCAACTGTAATATGCTTATGAGACACAAGCTGACGAGCAGCGGCTCTTGTAGGAGCAATTCCCAAGCGATAAACGATGTTGTCTAAACGACATTCAAGTAGCTGAAGCAGTACTTCACCAGTAATGCCGCGGCTGCGGGCAGCCTTCTCGAACGTTAAACGGAACTGCTTTTCTAATACTCCATAAGTATATTTTGCACGTTGCTTCTCGCGCAACTGTATTCCATATTCAGAAGTTTTTCTTCTGCGTGTATTTCCGTGTTGACCTGGAGGGTAATTCTTTTTAGAAAGAACTTTATCAGGACCGAAAATAGGTTCACCAAATTTTCTGGCGATTTTTGATTTTGGACCGGTATATCTAGCCATTTTTTATTATACTTTTTTTCTGAAGCCTAAACTGTGCAGCCGCGATTACAGAGAAGTTGCTAGTTGTAATCAAATTCACAGCTCAAGTGTCAAGATGTATGAAACTTAATAATTATGATTAAACTCTTCTTGATTTTGGGGGGCGACAACCGTTATGTGGGATTGGAGTAACATCTACAATCTCAGAAACCTCGATACCCGAACCATGAATAGTTCTGATAGCTGATTCACGACCATTGCCTGGACCCTTAACATAAACCTTTACTTTACGTAATCCCAAATCGAAAGCTACTTTAGCACAATCTTGTGCAACCATCTGAGCAGCATAGGGTGTGTTCTTCTTTGAACTTCTAAAACCCATTTTTCCTGCTGACGACCAACTTATTACTTCGCCATTTTCGTTAGTCAAAGCAACAATTATATTGTTAAAAGATGAAGTGATGTGAGCTTGACCTTCAGCACTAACTTTAACGTTTCTCTTTTTTGTTGGAACTGATCTTTTTGCCATATTAATTATCTATTATTTAGTAGCTTTTTTCTTGTTAGCAACTGTTTTCTTTCTTCCTTTACGTGTACGGGCGTTGTTCTTAGTGCTTTGACCACGTACAGGTAGGCCAATACGATGACGAATACCTCTATAGCAACCAATATCCATCAATCGTTTTATATTCAATTGAACTTCTGTTCTTAGATCACCTTCAATCTTGTATTCTGAAGAAATAATCTCACGAATACTTGCTGATTGATCATCAGTCCAATCTTTAACTTTAATATTTCTATCTACGCCGGCTTTTTCTAATATCTTGTTCGCCGAGCTACGGCCGATACCAAATATATAAGTCAAGGCAACTTCGCCTCTCTTATTTTGAGGTAGATCGACACCTAAAATTCTTTTAGCCATATAGTTTTATTAATATTTGATTAGTACAAATTTTAACCCTGACGTTGTTTAAACTTAGGATTCTTTTTGTTGATTATGTATAATCGGCCTTTTCTGCGAACAATTTTACAGTCTGCCGAACGTTTTTTTAATGATGCTCTTACTTTCATTTTTATATCTTTTACTTAACTACCGTGCACATCTTACAAATAATTTTGCAAAGGTACAACTTTTAAGTTAGTAGTCATAATGTTATTTGTATCTAAAAGAAATTCTTCCTTTCGAAAGATCATAAGGAGACATTTCTACACGCACTCTATCGCCAGGCAATATACGTATGTAATGCATTCGCATTTTCCCAGAAATATGTGCTGTAATCTCATGTCCATTTTCTAATTCAACACGAAACATAGCATTTGATAATGCTTCTATAATCGTTCCGTCTTGTTCTATTGATGCTTGTTTAGCCATATTTAATTTCCTTCTTATTTAATAATGTTATTGTTCAATAAATTCAAATGTTGATAGTATTTCCGCCTTACCGTTTTTGATAGCAACAGTATGTTCAAAATGAGCAGAAGGCTTTCGATCCTTCGTTCTTACAGTCCAGCCATCATTTTCGAAAACGACATTTTTACTACCCAGATTAATCATTGGTTCAATAGCAATGCACATGCCATCTCTAATTATTGGTCCCGTTCCCTTTCTTCCATAGTTTGGCACCTCTGGTGCTTCATGCATTTCACGTCCAATGCCGTGGCCAACTAATTCTCTTACTACCGAGTATCCATGAGATTCGCAATATTTTTGAATTGTCGAACCTATATCGCCAATTCTATTACCAACAACTGCTTGCTCGATACCTTTGTATAAAGATTCTTTCGTTGTTTTGAGAAGCTCAATCGTTTCAGCTGCAACTTCACCAATGGTAAAGGTATAAGCTGAGTCCCCACAAAAACCACGTAGTTTAGTTCCGCAATCAATCGAAACAACATCACCGTCTTTTAGAGGTGTATTATTAGGTATTCCGTGAACTACATTTTCATTGACAGATGCACAAATTGAATTTGGAAAGCCGTTATATCCCAAAAAGGTTGGAGTTGCGCCATGATCTCTGATAAACTGTTCAGCGATTGCATCTAATTGAAGAGTAGTGACACCAGGTTTCATATGCTTAGACAATTCACCCAAAGTCATTCCAACAAGTCTATTGCTGTGACGCATCAATTCGATTTCTTCGTCTGTTTTCAGTATTATCGTTCTGCTATTCATTTAAACTTATGATTTATAATATAACACATTAATAAGCGGCCATTGCACCAGTTCTACCTTTAATTTTGGCACCTGACTTTAAAAATCCATCATAGTGACGCATCAATAGGTGACTTTCGATTTGTTGTAGAGTATCTAATACTACACCTACAAGAATCAACAATGAAGTACCACCAAAGAAGTTTGCAAACTGTGAATTAATTCCCATCAATCCAGCAAAAGCAGGCATAATAGCAACTAATGCAAGAAATAAAGATCCAGGCAATGTAATTCTCGACATAATAGTATCGATATACTCTGCAGTTTTCTTACCTGGCTTAATACCCGGTATAAAACCGTTATTTCTCTTTAAGTCCTCTGCCATTTGAATTGGGTTTACAGTTATAGCGGTATAAAAATAAGTAAATGCGATAATAATTATTGCAAATATAAAATTATACCAGAAACTTGTATAATTCATCAAAGAAGCCCAAAATCCACCGCCATCACCAGCTGAAAAGCGAGCAGCTGTCAAAGGGATAAACATAATAGCTTGAGCAAAAATGATTGGCATCACGTTAGCAGCGTTCACTTTTAGTGGTATATATTGTCTAACACCACCATATTGTCTATTACCAACTACTCTTTTGGCATACTGAACAGGTATTCTTCTAGTTCCTTGAACAAGCATAATAGCACCAGCTATCACAACCATCAAGAATACAATCTCTAATAAGAATAACACAAGACCTCCAGGAGCATTAAGCAATCTATCTACTTCTGCAACTAATGCGTGAGGTAAACGTGCTATAATACCTATCAAGATTATAAATGAAATTCCATTACCAATACCTTTATCCGTTATACGCTCTCCTAACCATAGTACGAACATACTTCCACCTGCCAACAAGATTGTTGAAGGAATTACCCAGTCAAATATTCCACCTGGAATAGCTCCTTGAAGAGCACCGTAGATATAAGCTGGACCTTGAAATAGTAATATTCCAACAGTTAGGTATCGAGTATACTGATTCATTTTCGTTCTTCCACTCTCACCTTCACGCTGCATTTTTTGAAAAGCAGGCACGGCTATACCCAGCAGCTGCATAACAATAGATGCAGAAATATAAGGCATAATTCCTAAGGCAAAAATTGAAGCATTAGAGAAAGCTCCTCCTGAAAACATATCTAACAAACTAAGCAAGCCTGAGCTTGCATTAGCTTGTAGTGCATCTAGAGCTACGGGGTCAACACCTGGCAAAACAACAAATGAACCAAAGCGATAAATTGCGATAAAACCAACGGTAATCATCAACCTAATTCTAAGGTCATCTATTTTCCAAATATTCTTTACTGTCTGTACAAATCCCATCTCAATTAGATTTTAACGGCTGTTCCACCTGCTGTTGTAATTGCTTGTTCAGCCGATTTTGAGAATGCGTGAGCTTCTACTTCTAGCTTTACTGTAAGAGAACCTTTACCTAGAATCTTTACAAGACTTTTAGGTGAAATAATTCCTGACTTAATCAAAACATCAGGAGTTATTTTGTCGATTTTCTGTACATCTGCAAGCTCTTGCAACGTCTCTAAGTTTACTGCTTTGTACTCAACTCTCTTAAGAGGATTAAATCCAAATTTAGGCAAACGACGTTGTAGGGGCATTTGACCACCTTCAAAACCAATCTTTTTTGAGTATCCTGATCTCGATTGTGCTCCTTTGTGTCCTCTAGTTGAAGTTCCTCCTCGTCCCGAGCCTTCACCTCTACCAATTCTCTTGCGAGATTTAGTAGCTCCTTTGGCTGGTTTTAAGTTCGATAAATCCATTTCTGTATATTTTTTTTATCGTTATTACTATATTAATCTACAATTTGTACCAGATGATGAACCTTGCTGATAAGACCTCTAATAGAAGGTGTATCTTCATGTTCAACAATTTTGTTCATCTTAGTCAATCCCAAAGCATCTAGCGTTCTTTTTTGAACTTCTGGACAATTAATTCTGCTTTTTACTTGTTTTACTTTAATAGTAGCCATTTTAAAAATCCTTTCGTTTATCCGTTAAACACTTTATCTAAACTAACACCTCTGTTTTGAGCAACAGTAATTGGGTCTCTCAATTCGCACAGAGCATCAATAGTTGCTTTTACAAGATTGTGAGGATTAGATGAACCTTTTGATTTTGCAAGAATATCAGTAATTCCAGCACTCTCTAGTACGGCACGCATCGCACCCCCAGCCTTAACTCCAGTACCTTCGAAAGCAGGCTTCAAGAAAACCTCAGCTCCTGCAAAGCGAGCAGTTTGCTCATGAGGAATAGTTCCCTTTAATACAGGAACCTTAACCAAGTTCTTTTTTGCTGCTTCAACACCTTTTGCAATAGCAGTAGTCACCTCACCAGCTTTACCTAAGCCCCAGCCTACAATACCATCTTCGTTTCCAACTACAACCATAGCCGAAAAGGTAAATGTACGACCACCCTTAGTAACTTTGGTAGTACGATTAATTGCAACAAGTCTATCTTTTAATTCTAAATCGTTTGTCGATTTTACTCTTTTATCTGTTCCAGTCATAGTTGTTTAAAATTTAAGTCCTCCCTTACGAGCGGCATCAGCTAATTCTTTAATTCGACCATGATATAAGTATCCATTTCTATCAAAAGAAACAGTCTCGATACCAGCTTCTTTGGCACTTGCAGCAATTAGTTCACCTACTTTAGCAGCAATCTCTTTCTTTGGAAGTTTATCGGTTATCTTCAATGATGATGCAGAAGCAAGAGTAACACCACTAATGTCATCTACTATTTGTGCATATATCTGTTTGTTGCTTCTGTACACGGATAAGCGTGGACGCTCTGGGGTACCACTTACCTTACCTCGCACACGAGCTTTTATTTTTAATCTTCTTTCTGTTTTTGTCAACATAGTGATTTTAATTTACTTTATTATTAACCTACAGTCTTACCCGATTTGCGACGAAGTTCTTCACCCACAAACTTAACACCTTTACCCTTATATGGCTCAGGCTTACGGAAAGATCTAATCTTAGCACAAACTTGACCAAGCAATTGTTTGTCATGAGACTCTAGAATAATTAGAGGGTTTTTGTTTCTTTCAGATTTAGTTTCGATTTTAATCTCATCTGGTAACTGCAAAAATATGCTATGAGTAAAACCTAATGAAAGCTCTACAAGTTGACCTGTGTTTGATACACGGTATCCAACACCAACAAGTTCAAGTTCTTTCTTAAATCCTTCTGAAACTCCAATCACCATGTTATTTACTAGCGAACGGTATAGACCATGTAAAGATCTGTGTTCTTTACTATCACTTGGTCTTACAAATGTCACTTGTCCATCTTCAATTTCTAATTTGATATCAGGATTAACTTGTTGACTCAATTCGCCTTTTGGTCCTTTAACAGTAACCAGGTTATTATCATCTACCGAAATGCTAACGCCTGCAGGCACAGCTATTGGTAATTTTCCTATTCTTGACATACTATCTTCCTCCTAATATTAATAAACGTGACACAATACTTCACCACCGATTTTCATTGCTGATGCTTCTTTATCAGTCATTACTCCATTAGAAGTAGATAATATAGCAATACCTAATCCATTCAATACGCGAGGCATATCTTTGTAACCAACATACTTACGTAAACCAGGTGTAGAAATACGAGTTAATTTTTTAATCGCATTTACTTTGTTTACTGGGTCATATTTCAAAGCAATCATTATTTTACCTTGAGGACCATCATCTACAAACTTATAGTTAAGAATGTAGCCCTTGTCAAAGAGGATTTTAGTAATATCTCTCTTTAAGTTTGATGCGGGAATTTCTACCACTCGATGTTTTGCGAGGATAGCGTTTCTCAACCGCGTCAGATAATCTGCTATTGGATCTGTCATTATTTAAAGTTTTAAATTGATCCCGACTACCGGGACAATATTTAATTAATACAATATTTTAATTGGCTTGATTGAAAGCTCATTATATTACCAGCTTGCTTTTTTCACTCCAGGGATTAGCCCTTTTGAAGCCATCTCTCTAAATTGAATACGCGAAAGCCCGAATTGACGCATATATCCTTTCGGGCGCCCAGTAATACCGCAACGGTTGTGAAGTCTTACTGGCGACGCATTTTTTGGAATGGTTTGCAAAGCATCATAATTGCCTTCTGCCAAATACTGAGCTCTTTTCTCAGCATATTTAGCCACCATGCGAGCTCTTTTAACCTCGCGGGCTTTCATTGATTCTTTTGCCATATTCTAATTATTTTTTTCTGTTTTAAAAGGAAGACCGAATTCTTTAAGCAAAGCATAACCTTCTTCATCTGTTTTAGCAGAAGTTACAAATGTAATATTCATACCCAGAATACGATTAATACTATCAATGTTAATCTCAGGGAAAATGATTTGCTCTTGTATACCTAAAGTATAATTTCCTCTTCCGTCAAGTTTTGCCTCAATACCTCTAAAGTCACGGATACGTGGAAGTGCAACTCTAATAAGTCTCTCTAGAAACTCATACATTTTGTCATTTCTAAGAGTAACTCTTGCACCAATTGCCATTTTCTTACGCAATTTGAAGTTCGAGATATCCTTACGTGAGTAAGTTGGAACAGCTTTTTGACCAGTTATAGTTGTAAGCTCATTAACAGCAATATCTATAATTTTCTTATCTGCAACACCAATACCTAAACCTTGATTAATTACAATTTTCTCAAGCTTAGGAGCCTGCATTACTGATTTGTAGCCAAACTCTTTTACCAGGGCAGCAACGATACGCTCATTATATTCTTTTTTCAAAGATGCAGTATCTACAACCTTCTCTGAATTTTGAGAAGCTGCAGCCATTTGTGATTGATCTTTTGTATCTTCTTTAGCCATTATTTAATTACCTCCCCTGATTTTTTAGCATAACGAACTAACTTACCTTTACTGTCTAATTTGCGACCAATACGAGTTGCCTTTCCAGATTTAGGATCGACAAGATTCAATTTTGAAATATGAATGGCCGCCTCTTTTTTCTCAATACCTCCGTTAGGATTTTGGGCATTGGGCTTTGTATGTTTCGATACAATATTAATTCCTTCGACGATTGCGCGGTTCTTTGCCACTTGCACCTCAAGTACACGACCAGTTTTACCTTTGTCCTCGCCAGAGTTAACAATAACTGTATCACCTTTTTTAATATGTAATTTACTCATTACCTTTGATTGTTTAATAGATTAAAGAACTTCAGGTGCCAATGAAACGACTTTCATATTTGCAGCACGCAATTCACGGGCAACTGGTCCAAAGATACGAGTACCTCTCAAATCACCAGCATTGTTAAGCAATACGCAAGCATTATCATCAAAACGTATATATGAACCATCTGCACGACGGATTTCTTTTTTAGTTCTAACGATCATCGCCTTTGTCACTGCACCTTTCTTAATATCACTAGATGGTATAGTGCTTTTTACTGTTACAACAATAATATCACCTACAGAAGCATAGCGTCTTCTGGTTCCACCCAACACACGTATACAGAGTACCTCTTTAGCACCACTGTTGTCGGCTACTTTTAATCTTGATTCTTGTTGTATCATATTATTTAGCTCTTTCTATTATTTCAACCAATCTCCATCTCTTAGTTTTACTCAAGGGACGAGTCTCCATTATACGCACTGTATCACCTATGTTACAGTCATTATTCTCATCATGGGCGTGAAATTTCTTCGTTTTATTAACGAACTTCCCATAAATAGGGTGTTTCTCTTTCCATTTTACAGAAACAGTAATGGACTTATCCATTTTGTTGCTGAAAACGACCCCGACTCTTTCTTTTCTTAAATTTCTCGTTTCCATTATTTATTATGCTTTATTCAATTCTCTTACACGAATCTCTGTTTTGAGGCGTGCAATGTTTCTACGTTTGTCTTTAATCTCACCTGGATTGTCAAGTGGTGTGATAGAGTGATTGATTATAAGTTGTGACAACTCTAGAGTTTCAGCTTCCAATCTTTCAACAATATCCTTATCGGGCATTTCCTTAATTTCTTGTCTTAACGATTTCATCTTTTACCTTCTTAGTTTTGTGGTTGTTTATAATCTCTTCTAACAACAAATTTGGTCGTTACAGGCAATTTTTGAGCTGCCAGACGCAATGCCTCTTTTGCCACCTCATATGAAACACCTTCAATTTCAAAAAGCATTCTTCCTGGAGTAACTGGGGCAACAAATCCTTCTGGATTACCTTTACCCTTACCCATACGTACCTCTGCAGGCTTCTTAGTGATAGGTTTATCAGGGAAAATACGAACCCAAACTTGACCTTGACGTTGCATGTAACGAGTTACAGCCACACGCGCAGCTTCAATTTGGTTTCCTGTAATCCATTTAGATTGTAAAGACTTTATCCCGAACGTACCAAACACCAATTGATTACCGCGCTGAGCATTACCTTTCATGCGGCCCTTTTGACGTCTTCTATATTTTGTTTTTTTCGGTTGTAACATAATGGTTTATGCGTTTTTATTGTTATTTCTCCTGTTTCTTCTTGGACCTCTGCCACCTTCGCCACGGCCACCTCTATCGCGACGACCACCTTGTGAACGATTATCTTTAGCAGTTGCATAAGAAGGAGTAAGATCTACTTTTCCATATTTCTCACCACGGCAAATCCATACCTTAATACCAATGATACCAACTTTTGTCAATGCTTCTGCATGAGCATAGTCGATATCTGCACGGAAAGTGTGCAATGGAGTTCTACCTTCTTTATACATTTCTGAGCGAGCCATCTCAGCTCCACCTAGACGTCCTGAAACTTGAATTTTTATACCTTCAGCCCCCATTCTCATGGTCGAAGCAATTGCCATTTTCACTGCACGACGGTATGAAATTCTACCTTCTAATTGACGCGCAATATTATTAGCAACAATAATTGCATCGAGTTCAGGCTTCTTAATTTCGAAAATATTGATTTGGATATCTTTATCAGTTATCTTCTTCAACTCTTCTTTTAGTCTATCAACTTCTTGACCACCTTTACCTATAATAATACCAGGTCTGGCAGTGCTAATAGTTATAGTAACTAATTTCAAAGTTCTCTCAATTATTATACGAGAAACACTAGCTTTGGAAAGACGGGCATTAAGATAATTACGTATTTTGCTATCCTCTAAGATATTCTCACCATAATTATTTCCACCATACCAATTAGAGTCCCACCCTCTGATGATTCCCAAACGATTTGCTATCGGATTTACTTTTTGTCCCATCTATCTTATTGATTTTGATCTTGTTCTTTGTTTATTGTATCTACCACAATTGTAACGTGATTCGAACGCTTGCGGATTCTGTGTGCACGTCCTTGTGCACGTGGGCGAATTCTCTTTAAAGTAGAACCTTCATCTACTGAAATGATTTTTATAAAAAGTTCACCTGCATCAGCTTTACGCTCATTTTTCTGTTCCCAATTTGAAATTGCAGAAAGAAGAAGTTTCTCAATTCTACTTGCTGCCTCTTTATTAGAAAATTTCAATACACCTAATGCTCTAAATACTTCCATTCCGCGCACCATATCGGCTACATAACGCATCTTACGGGGCGATGTAGGAGTATTTCGCAACACAGCCAAAGCAACATCTTTACGACTTTCTTTTCTTTGTTCTGCTGATATTCTTTTTCTTGCACTCATGTTGTTTACTATTATTTAATTGTTGCCCCTTAATTATTTTCTCTTGTTACCCGAGTGTCCGCGGAATGTACGGGTTAAGGCAAATTCGCCAAGTTTATGTCCTACCATATTCTCAGTAATGTAAACAGGAATAAATTTGTTCCCATTATGCACCGCTATAGTATGACCAACAAAATCAGGGGAAATCATAGAAGCGCGAGCCCAAGTTTTCAAAACAGTTTTTTTACCACTGTCATTCATCTCTAGGATCTTCTTCTCTAATTTAATATTGATATACGGACCTTTTTTTAATGATCTGCTCATAATTTTAATTGTTAATCAGATTACTTTTTCTTTCTTCTTTCAATTATATACTTAGAAGAATGTTTCTTAGGTGCTCTTGTTCTCAAGCCCTTAGAATATAAACCAGTTTTTGATCTTGGATGGCCTCCTGAAGCACGACCTTCACCACCACCCATTGGGTGATCAACGGGGTTCTTGCTAACACCACGCACTCTTGGACGACGGCCTAGCCATCTTGAGCGACCGGCTTTACCTGATTGAATTAAAGCATGATCCGAATTACCAACACTTCCTATAGTAGCTTTACATGATGTAAGAATTTTTCTTACCTCACCTGATGGCATTTTAATAATTGCATATTTTCCCTCACGAGAAACTAACTGTGCAAATGTTCCTGCTGAACGTGCCATTTTTGCACCCTGTCCTGGTCTCAATTCAATATTATGAATTACTGTACCAATGGGTATATTTGCTAGTGGCAAAGAATTGCCAACTTCGGGAGCTGCATCAGCACCCGACATCACTGTTGTACCAACGATTAAGCCGTTTGGAGCTAGAATATAAGCCTTCTCACCATCAGCATAGAAAAGCAAAGCGATTCTTGCAGAACGGTTTGGATCATATTCAATACTTTTCACTACGGCTGGTATTCCATCCTTTGTTCTCTTGAAGTCTATAAAGCGATAACGTCTTTTGTGGCCACCTCCTACATTAGGAACTGTCATTTTACCACGATTGTTACGTCCGCCTCTACTAAATTTACCAACTACAAGAGATTTCTCCGGTTCCTTTGCAGTGATATTTTCAAATGAACCGATAATCTTGTGTCTTTGCCCCGGTGATGTGGGCTTTAGTTTACGTATTGCCATTTTTTAAATTAGATATTGCTAAATAAATCTATCGTCTCTCCTTCTCTAAGAGTTACGATTGCCTTTTTAAAAGATGGCGTTTTGCCAGTCACCACACCTGATTTAGTGTATCTGCTTTTAAGCTTGCCATCATATTTCATAGTGTTCACTCTTTCAACGTGAACATTATATAGTTTCTCAATTTCGTTCTTGATATCTACTTTATTAGCACCAGGAACGACTACAAAACCATAACGATTCTCGAACTTGTCGGTCATTTCGGTTTGTTTCTCTGTAAATATTGGTTTAATTATAATTCCCATTTCTATATACTCCCTATGCTTTTAGTAAATTATCAATTACAGCCACAGACGACTCAGTAATAACTAAATTACCAGAATTCATAATTTTGTATGTGTTTATATCTGAGGCAGTTATAATTTCAACATTTTGCAAATTTCGGGCCGACAAATATACATTTTTATTTTGACCCGGCAAAACGAAAAGTAGCTTTTTACCAGACAGTTGCAGTTTATTTGTAAGCTCTGCAAAGTTCTTAGTTTTTGGCTGTTCGAAGTCGAAATCTTCTACAATTGTGATTGCACCGCCTTGAGCTTTAAGTGAAAGAGCTGATTTACGAGCTAGAGCTTTCTCTTTCTTGTTAAGCTTAAATCCATAGTCTCTTGGTTTAGGACCAAAAACACGTCCACCACCAACTAGCAATGGAGACTTAACATCACCACGACGAGCACCACCACCACCTTTTTGGCGGATTAGCTTCTTAGTGCTACCTACTACTTCGTTTCTCTCTTTAGATTTGTGAGTACCTTGACGTTGGTTAGCCAAGTATAATTTCACGTCTAACCAGATAACATGCTTGTTGGGCTCAATTCCGAAAATGGAATCATTGAGTGTCACCTTCTTACCTGTTACCTCTCCGTTGATGTTATAAATTTCTAATTCCATTTTTATTTCTCTATTGTTACAATTGAACCTTTGCTTCCTGGCACAGAACCTTTTACAATCAAAATATTATGTTCAGGAATTACTTTTACCACTTCTAGGTTTTGAACGGTTATACGTTTGTTACCCATTTGACCACCCATACGAGTTCCTTTAAAAACTTTTGCAGGATACGATGCTGCACCTACTGATCCAGAAGAACGTAGTACGTGCTTTTGACCGTGTGTGCGAGAAGCTCCAGCAAAACCGTAACGTTTTACTACGCCTTGAAATCCTTTACCTTTAGAGATTCCTGAAACATCAACCCAACCTGCGTCTGTAAAGAAGTCAACAGTGATTTCTGCTCCAAGCTTGTACTCTTCTTCATAACCTGAGAACTCGGCCAAGTGTCTCTTCGGGCTAACTCCAGATTTTTCAAAATGACCTTTTTCTGCTTTAGTAGTGTGTTTGTCTTTTTTATCAACAAATCCTACTTGAACAGCGTCATAACCATCATTATCGACAGTTTTAATCTGAGTAACCACGCAAGGACCTACTTCGATAACAGTGCATGGAATATTTTTTCCCTCGGCACTGAAAACGGATGTCATTCCGATTTTTTTTCCAATTAATCCTGGCATTTCTTTTTGTTTAATACCCAACAATATCTCCCCACATATTATAGGGAGATATTTATTAGGCGAATGATTATTATTTATTAATTACTTTATTACACTTTAATTTCTACCTCAACACCACTTGGCAATTCAAGTTTCATAAGTGCATCTACTGTTTTAGCAGTCGAGCTATAAATATCGATTAGTCGCTTAAATGATGACAGTTCGAATTGCTCACGAGACTTTTTGTTCACGAATGTTGAACGGTTTACAGTAAAAATACGCTTGTGTGTTGGTAATGGAATTGGACCACTTACAACTGCACCTGTAGCTTTTACAGTTTTTACGATTTTCTCGGCTGATTTGTCAACTAAGCTATAATCGTAAGATTTCAGTTTGATTCTGATTTTTTGGCTCATATTATTATTAAATGTGTATTATTTTATCAAATCTACTCTTCCTTGTACCTCAGTCAATACATCTCTTGCAATTGACGCAGATACCTCCTCATAGTGATCAAATGTCATTGTAGAGGTTGCTCTACCAGAAGTGATGGTACGTAATGAAGTTACGTATCCAAACATCTCAGCAAGTGGCACAAATGCTTTAACAATACGTGCACCTGAATGATTTGATTCCATGCCTTCCATTATTCCACGACGCTTGTTAAGGTCAGAGATAACATCACCCATACTCTCTTCTGGAGTTACCACCTCAACCTTCATGATAGGCTCTTTCAATACTGGAGCTGCCTTCTCACTTGCGCTTTTGAATGCTTGCATCGCACAAATCTCAAATGATAGCTGATCCGAGTCAACCGCGTGATAAGAACCATCAAGCAATGTAACTTTCAACGAATCGAGTGCATATCCTGCTAGAACACCATTGCGCATAGCGCGATCAAATCCTTTCTGAACTGAAGGTATATATTCTCTTGGGATATTACCGCCTTTCACCTCATCGATAAATTGTAGTCCTCCTGCAAATCCTTCATCAGCTGGCTCAACGCGAACAATGATATCAGCAAACTTACCACGACCACCAGTTTGTCTCTTGTAAACCTCTCTAAGCTCAACTGGCTTAGTAATAGCCTCCTTGTATGAAACTTGAGGACGACCTTGGTTACATTCAACTTTAAACTCACGCTTCAAGCGGTCAATAATAATTTCAAGGTGCAGCTCACCCATACCCGAAATAACTGTTTGACCAGTCTCTTCGTCAGTTTTCACTGTAAAGGTTGGGTCTTCTTCAGCAAGCTTAGCCAATCCGCTTGAAAGCTTATCTAAGTCTTTCTGAGTTTTTGGCTCCACAGCAATACCAATAACAGGATCTGGGAAATCAATTGATTCTAGAATGATAGGATTTTTCTCATCACTCAAAGTATCTCCTGTTCTAATATCTTTAAAACCAACACCAGCACCGATATCACCACAACCGATTGTTTCCATTGGGTTCTGCTTATTCGAGTGCATTTGGAAAAGACGTGAAATTCTTTCTCTCTTTCCTGAGCGAGCATTATATACAAATGATCCAGCATTAATCTCTCCCGAGTAAACACGGAAGAAGCACAGACGACCAACATATGGGTCGGTAGCAATTTTAAATGCAAGAGCACTCATTGGCTCTTCAGGGTCTGGATGACGAATAACTTCTACTTCAGGATCGTTAGGATCTGTACCTACAACTGCCTCAGTATCTAATGGGCTAGGCAAATAAGCACAAACATCATTCAACAAAGGTTGAACACCTTTGTTTTTGAATGAAGAACCACATAAGATAGGATTGATAGCCATGCTAAGAGTTCCTTTACGGATAGCCGCACGAATTTCGTCTTCGGTGATAGTTGAAGGATCTTCAAAGAATTTTTCCATCAAGTCATCATCAACTTCCGCTAATGATTCCACCATTTTCTCTCTCCACTCGTTAGCCTCATCCAACACTTCAGCAGGAATTTCCTCTACGTGATAGTCAGCACCCATAGTCTCATCGTGCCAGAAGTAAGCCCTCATAGTCACAAGATCCACAATACCTCTAAAGTTTTCTTCAGCACCAATAGGAATTTGAATAGGAACAGCGTTAGCACCAAGCACTTCTTTTATTTGTGTAACCACTTGAAAGAAGTTAGCACCCGAACGGTCCATTTTATTCACATATCCTAGACGTGGAACTTTATATTTATCAGCCTGACGCCATACAGTTTCTGACTGTGGCTCAACACCACCTACAGCACAAAACGTAGCAATAGCACCATCAAGAATACGCAATGAACGCTCCACTTCAACAGTAAAGTCAACGTGTCCTGGGGTGTCTATTAAGTTCAGTTTATATATATTATCGTTATATCTCCAATTTGCAGTAGTAGCAGCCGAAGAGATAGTAATACCACGCTCCTGCTCCTGCTCCATCCAGTCCATGGTTGCTGTTCCATCGTGGGTTTCACCAATTTTGTGGGTCAAACCTGTATAAAACAGAATACGCTCCGAAGTGGTAGTCTTACCAGCATCGATATGCGCCATGATACCAATGTTACGTGTAAATTTTAAAGATTCTTTTATTGTTTTTGCCATTTTCTTTTACTCCCTGTCTATATTAAAATCTGAAATGAGCAAATGCTCTGTTAGCATCAGCCATTCTGTGCATATCCTCTTTACGTTTGAAAGAACCACCTTGACTATTATAAGCATCCACAATCTCTGCAGCAAGTTTATCTGCCATACTTCTACCTCCACGCTTGCGAGCATACATGATAAGGTTTTTCATTGAAATTGATTCTTTTCTTTCAGGACGAATTTCGGTAGGAACTTGAAATGTAGCTCCGCCCACACGGCGTGACTTCACTTCAACCTGAGGTGTTACGTTATCGAGAGCAGCTTTCCATATCTCAAGAGCCGACTTCTCTTCATTAGCTAGTTTTTCTTTAACTATATCTAGTGCGGAATAGAATATATCATATGACAAACTTTTCTTTCCGTCATACATAAGGTGGTTAACAAATTTTGTTACCCTTTTATCACCATAAACAGGATCGGGCAGAACCTGTCTCTTTTTAGGTTTAGTTTTTCTCATTGTTTAAAATAATTTGTGTTGGTTTGGTTGCCGTTTTTATTTGTCTTCAACGATTCCACCGAATCATTTACTCAACCTATAAGTAGCCTTATCCAAAAATCTCAACAGCGATTTTTTAATTTTTTACCTGTAATAATTATTTCTTAGCTCCAGCTTTTGGGCGTTTAGCTCCATACTTTGAGCGTCTTTGAGTACGGCCGTTCACACCTGCTGTATCCAAAGCTCCACGAACCACGTGATAACGCACACCTGGAAGGTCCTTAACACGACCACCGCGCACCAACACGATAGAGTGCTCTTGAAGGTTGTGTCCTTCGCCAGGGATATAAGCGTTCACTTCTTTCCCGTTTGTCAAACGTACACGAGCCACTTTTCTCATTGCTGAGTTAGGTTTCTTTGGAGTTGTAGTATAAACTCTCACACACACACCACGTCTTTGTGGACATGAATCTAGAGCACGAGACTTACTTTTCTCCTCAATTACCGTACGGCCCTTTCTTACTAGTTGTTGAATTGTAGGCATTTTTCTACTTTCTTTTTACTTTTATATAAATGAAAAATTAATTTTTACCCAAATCCGAATAATCTCAAAACACTTGAAATCAACGAATTAGCACTTAGAAGCCCTTTCCCAGGATTCAAAAGCGGTGCAAAATTACAAAGAATCAACTATATATACAAATAAAACACACCTTTTTTCCACTTTTAGTTCATTTATATTTTCAAAGTAAGTGTATCATAAAGAAAGAGATGCGTCAAAACTCACTGCTCAGCAAAGAGCAACGAACTATCACCGTAACTCAAAAAACGGTAGTCATTTTTCATAGCATAATCATACACACTTCTCCACTCCTCGCCGATGAATGCCGATATCAAAAGAAGCAAAGTGCTTTGTGGTTGATGGAAATTCGTAACAATAGCCCTTGGGTAATGGAATTTATATCCTGGCACAATTATTATCTCTGTTTCAGCATACACCAGATCAAGCTCATTCTCATCCATATATCTCAATATTGCCTTAAGAGCTTCCAACTCCGAAATATCACTAACTGCATCATCATAGGGTTCCCATTGAGAAACAAAAAACCGAGATTCACTTGTATCAGGTTTCAAAACAATTTGCTTCCCTATGTAATACAAACTCTCGATAGTTCTCATCGATGTAGTGCCCACTACCACTATATTCCCAATATTTGCTATCAATGCTTCAATCAAAGACCTATTGACAGCAATAAATTCGGCATGCATATGGTGACCCAACATGGTTTCGGATTTAACAGGCTTAAAAGTACCTGCACCAACGTGAAGTGTCGCATAATTTGTTTTAATTCCTCTATCTGAAAGTAGCGACATAACCTCAGGTGTAAAGTGCAAGCCAGCAGTAGGTGCTGCAACCGAACCTTCAAACTTTGAGTACACCGTTTGATACGTTTCATCATCCTCCACTTCCGATTCACGATTCAAATAAGGAGGAATCGGCAGCTTCCCAGCAACTTCAAGCAAATCCGAGAAAGTAAATCTGTTATCATTCCACGTAAACTCAACCTGAGTATCTGTATCAGTTTTAGATAATTTAGAAGCATTTATCGTAACTGCCACACCATCAATATTTATTTCGAGATGCAACGAATCATCCTTCCATTTCTTTGCATTACCTATCATACAATTCCACACAACTCTCTCACGCTGTTGAAAATTAATTTGGTAATCCTCGGGCTTATTTGGCGACAAACAAAAAATTTCAATTACAGCTCCTGTAGCTTTCCTAAAAAACAATCGAGCATGAATAACACGAGTATCATTAAATACTATCAAGCTATCTTCTGGTACCAACTGCGCAATATCGTTAAAACTATAAGTTGATATCTCTTTATTTTTATACAAAAGTAATTTCGAACTGTTTCTTTTCTTAAGTGGATATTTTGCAATTCGTTCATCTGGCAACGAATAATTATAATTAGATATTTTTAGACTCTCAGCGTCTGATTTCTTCATTTTTAGGATTATTAGTCTTTTTTTGTCACGTGTAATGTATAATTATTCGGCAAAAATAATCAACTTTGTAGTTACATCAAACATATAGATAAAAAATAAAATGAAGAAATTAGAAGTTGGAGATAAAGTAAGGTTCCTCAATACAATAGGTGGCGGCATTGTAAAAGGATTTCAAAGCAAGCAAATTGTGATAATCGAAGATGAGCACGGCTTTGATGTTCCTGTATTAATATCCGAATGTGTAGTTATCGAGCCAAGCGACAGCAAAAAATTCTCTGAATCTCTTGATCAAGAAGTTGAAGAGGAAATTGCAACTATAGAGACAGAAGACCCTATAATTGATACTCCATCCGCTTCAGTTCAAGAAACATTAGAGGGAGAAAAAATAACCACCTGCTTAGCATTTCTTCCCACAGATATTAAAAACTTCTCAAAAACATCATTTGAATGTTTCTTCATAAACGATAGCAACTACTATCTATTTATAAATTATATGAGTCGCGAAAACAACTCATGGACTAGCAGATACAATGGCTTAGTTGAGCCAGGCACACAAATCTTTATTGAAGAGTTCGATAAAAATGATCTTAATAATATGGAGCAAGTATGTGTGCAATTTGTTGCATTCAAACACAACAAGCAGTTCAGATTCAAAAACCCAATTTCGGTTGAGTTCCGAATTGACACTGTAAAATTCTACAAGCTACACTCCTTTGGCGACAATGACTACTTCGATGATGATGCCCTTATGTATTACATCACTCGCAACGATGTTCCTGAGCGTGAAATACTAATTTCTCAATCCGATATTCAACAAGCAATACAAGAGAAAGAAGCCACCGACAGAAGACCACGCAAAAAGGTAATTACAAAAAACACCAAAAATCAAATAATTGAAATAGATCTTCATATAAATCAGCTTCTCGATACAACCGCAGGAATGACCAACGCCGAAATGCTCGACTACCAGCTAAGTAAATTTCACGAAACAATGGAGCAGAACATTAAACGTAAGGGACAAAAGATTGTCTTTATTCATGGCAAAGGTGATGGCATCCTCAAAAGCTCAATTCTGAAAGAGCTACGCAACAAATACAAAAGATGTTATGTGCAAGATGCATCATTTCAAGAATATGGCTATGGTGCCACTATGGTAACAATAAAATAATCGCAACATAAAGAAACAAATTCAACAAAGAAAGATGAAAAAAGTACTATTTGCACTTATCCTTACATTCGCACTATCAAGTTGCGATGTACTAAATCAGATTGGCGGAGCCTATCAACTTTCGCAATGCGAATACAAATACAACAAGATTAACGACATTCAGCTTGCTGGTATAAACTTAGGCGATGGAGCCTCGATATCATTATCCAACTTTGCCTCACTGTCAAGCATCCTAATGGGTGGGACATTACAAACCATCCCATTTAGTATGACACTAAATCTAGATGTAAAAAATCCCAACGAAAGGGCAGCCCTTCTCAATGCTATGGATTATGCTATCGAAATTAATGGAATGGACTTCACAGCCGGTAAGGTCGATGTTCCACTAAGAGTAGAAGCGGGACAAACAAGCGTATTACCCATCAGTGTAGGAGTTGATTTAAAAAACTTAATGAACAGATACTCACGTGACCGAGTAGCTAAAGAGATGAGTGGGTTTTTAGGACTATCATCTGACCCAACCAACATAACAGTTAAGATATGGCCCAAAGTAATGGTTGGCAATACATTAATTAAAGTACCAGCAGCTATACCTATTTCATTTACATTTGGAGGAGAAAAGAAACAAATATGATAAAAACACCAAAGGAAGAACGTCAAGATACCATTGCAAAAATTCTCTCCACTGAGATAATTGAAAGTCAAGAGGAGATGCTCAGAATGCTAATTGCACGTGGCTACGAGTTGACACAAGCCACTCTTTCACGAGATTTCAAGGAGTTGAAAATAGCAAAAACTCCCGATGCTAGTGGCAGATATTATTATCAAATGCCTCGCATCACGTTGCCACAACAAAAGCCGATACGTCACGGAATCACATCGTCATTTACAAGACAGGGAATAATCAATATTGATTTCTCAGATCAGTTTGCTGTAATAAAAACCCCCGAAGGATATGCCAACGGAATAGCCAGAGATATAGATATAAATAATATCCCTGGCGTTATGGGCACTATTGCAGGAAATGATACAGTATTGGTGATATTTAGGGAGAATAGTAATAAAGAAAACCTCATTGCATCACTTAAAATACTCTTTGATAATAAGTAATTTACAAATCAAAGCAACAAAGATTTAACTACAATAATATATTATCATGTTTATTATCGGAATAGCCGGTGGTTCTGGCTCAGGAAAAACCACTTTAGTCAACTCAATACTTGAAAGAGTGCCATACGACAAAATTTCAATCCTCACACAGGATTCTTACTACAAGGATAGCTCACACTTACCAATGGAGCAACGCCGAGCACTCAACTTCGACCATCCAGACTCTATAGAGTGGGAATTGATGCTCGAAGACATTCAAAAACTAAAAAACGGACACGAAGTCGAATCGCCCACATACTCATATCTTACCTGCTCCAGATTGGAAGAGACAGTAAAGATAATTCCCAACAAAATATTATTAATCGAAGGCATACTTATCTTCACACAGCCCGAGCTAACCGACGAGATGGATATGCGAATCTATCTTGAAGTAGAACCCGACCACCGCCTCTCTCGAATTATAGAACGAGACATGGAATCGCGAGGACGAACAGCACAAGACGTTATAAAAAGATACTACAAAACCGTTCGACCAATGCACGAAGAGTTTATCAGACCATCTCGCAATCGTGCCGACATGCTAGTAATGGGTGGAGGGCTCAACTGCCAAGCAGCCGACTTTATATCATCAGCAATCCTCGGAAAGCTGAATAGCAAATAACATTGAGTGGCCCTGATTAGGTTCAGGGCCTCATCACTATCCCCACCCTCTTCTTGCCATTAATCTTTATCGACAATGGATTCTCTAATCTAACATGCCTCACAAACTCAGTTTCATACACCGCTGGCAAACTGTCTAAAAAGTCCTCATCAAAATAGTCACGCTCATCCTTAAATGGATTAATTGTGAAATAACCAACCCCAAAAGAGGTGAGATTCTGAAAAAAATGAGTGCCCTGGCTAGGTTCTATCTGATACCCCTCCAATGCAAGCTCTACAATTACACGCGCCTGACAAATATGAGCCCACTTAACAGGCACACCCAACCAATTGTCGGACGAACCCCATCTACCTGGTCCTACCAGCACATAATTAGAGTCATCCTTTCTAAATTTATTATTTATCTCCTCAATCTCGTAAGCAATTTGAGGATTATTAGATGCCGAAAAGCCTTTTGTTTTCACATACACCACATCCTTCACATCACTAGTCACACCATTGCCCAATGCAGTAAAGGAATGAAGCAGCAACTTATCCTTATTCACATTCTCTAAGTCCTCACTTACCACCTCCTTGCTATCTACAATAGGTCTAATCTGAAGAATATAAAACTGCCCCCTCCTCTGTCCTTCAATATCCACTGCAAACTCAATTTCCACTGGTCGCCCCATTCCTTTTTCTCCAATCTCGAGAACCGTCTCAAGTGTTTTAGCCAAAGGCAACGTATCGTGCTTCAAGATATTTGCAAATGAAACAATCCTCCTTCCACCCTCATAATATCCATCCCTTATTATCTGATCATTCGGATCATAAGTAGATGCAATAAATCGTAATGGACTATTCTTCCCAGCATTTTGCACCCTAAGTTTCTTAAGATTAAAACCATCATCTACAGTAAGCTCACTCTGCGAAGCATCCAAATCGAGCGCATAAAATTGAGTTTGCGTATCACGCAGTGCCAAGTCGAGTGTACTCAATTGCAATATATTATGCGAATGTCGTGGCGAGAACCTCAAACCATTCTCACCCTCCACAATATATTTTCCCAGGCCCATAGCCATATCCACTATACCATCATCACTCTCCTCATTGCCAATAGGATAATAATTGATAGATCGCGCCACGCCCGATATGGCAGGATAAAAGAGATTATCATACTGTTGCCCTACAATCTCTTGCAACACAATAGCCATCTTCTCCTGATCGATTAAGTTGTGAGTGGACGACATATAAGCCTTGCTATCTTTATAAAATACCGAAGCATACACAGCCTTTATCGAGTCGCTCAGTTGCCTAATCATCTCATACTTATCATCCACATACGGAATCATGTATGTAGAGTAAATTCCTGCAAAGGGCTGATATTGCGAATCCTCCAGCAAGCTAGACGACCTAATAGCAATCGGTTTCGAAACAGCATCTATAAACACAAAGAAATCACCCGTTAAGCGCTTGGGCAACTTGGCAGATAAGAAGTGTCTCAACATCTCTTCATCTGATATATCACTCAAAGCCACATCATAAAGATTGTTAGCCTCCATAAACTCATCGAAGATATCAGTGCACAACACCACCGTCTTGGGAGTCAACACTGGCAACTCCTCACTATCTTGATTATCAAAGTGCGTTTTCACAATATGCCCAATAAAAGCTAAGCCACGCCCCTTGCCACCCAACGAGCCATCGCCAATACGTGCAAAGTTTGAATACTTATCATACCTATCCTTCTCAAAAATAGCCACCACACCACTATTCTTCATTCGCCTATATTCCACTATAGCCTGATAGATAAGCTCGCGCGCATCATCCATGCTCTTATACTCCGATATATCTATCTTTCGGAGCATCTCGGCCACAGGATACATAGCACGAGTGTAGAAAAAGCGAGCAAAATGCCCGTGCGATAAGTGATAATAGAATGAATCATCAGGAATCTGCCTAATCTTCATCATCAACTCCTTCAGATTTTTAATTCTAAATATTTCCTCTTGCGAGTTTGGCGCAACAATAATAAAATCGCCAAAACCAAAATTATCTTTTATAGCCCTATGAATTTCCAGGGGCAACATCTTCGAATTCTTATCCACAAATGTAGCACCCACATCGGCAGCATACACCGAGTTGGCAGTTTCCGACGAGGTATATATTAGCGGAATATACTTGTCCCTGCTCCTCACCCATTCACCCAATCGCTTACCCGCCACGGGGTCTTTGCGCCCCTCTCTACTAAAAGTAATATCAGTAATGATACCCAACATATTGTTACCATACTTCTCAAAGTGGCTCACAGCCTCTTCATAGTTCCGAGCAAACAAAATTTTTGGTCGCCCGCGCATTCTCATCATCCTAAGATGATCATTAAGAGCCTCGCGCGAAAAATCTTTCGATTCCTTCAACACATATTTATATAATAGAGGGAGAGCCGACGAATAAAATCTCACCGAGTCCTCCACCAGCATAATAGTTTGCACACCCACTGTATCCACGTCATGCTCCACATTCATCTGATCCTCGATAAGCTTGATAATAGCTAATAACAAATCTGCATTACCCAGCCAACTAAATACGTAATCGATACCCGACAAATCTTCATTCTCGAGCATCCGCGTCACCGACTTCGAAAAGGGAGTAAGCAGCACAATAGGAATTTGGGGATACCTTCTATCGATAGATTTAAGCTTTTCAAAAATCTCAATATCATCCATATTGGGCATACATATAATAAGCTCATATCTGTTTGAAGACAACTCATCAATAGCACTGACAATATCTGCAACTTGAGTAAAGCGTGGTGGATACCTTAAATTGAGCGATGTGTATTCATTAAATATCTGTTCATCCACCCTTCCATCATCCTCCAGGATAAACATATCGTATTGAGAGGCAATAATCAATACATTATATATACGCTTATTCATAAGCTGCACAAATGGAGTATCACGAAACTTCATCAATCGCATATCACTTTGGTCAAGAATAGATTTGTTAGTATTAGAATCCATAAACTTTTTTTATTTGTAACATTATTTCAGTGTAGCATCACTTATTGTAAAGAACAAAAACACATACAAGATAGTTTATATAACCTCCAATAAATGCAACCATCTCATACCAAAAAGCCTACGTAATGAAATTTGTCACTCTTATTGGGTATTAGCAATATCAATAATAGTTATTTTTCGGTATTGTCCACAAATGTTGGATACTGTAATTTTGCATTGTAGTTTTAGATAATCAATATAATCATCAAAATGATTCGTTTTAAAATCAATAAACCAATAGTTTCGATTATTGGCACAATTATATATTTATTATGTTCATTAACAGCATACTCGCAACAAAACAGCTTAGCCACCATCAGCGGAAGCATTAAAGATGAAAAGGGCCAGCCAATAGAATATGCTACAGTATATATAAAGGAGACACAACAAGGCACCCAAACCAATGCCAAGGGAGGATACACCCTGCAGGCAACTCCCGGAGCGCACACCTTTTGTGTGCAGATGATAGGCTATGAACCTCACGAACAGCCCATCACCCTAAAGGCAAACCAATCGATAAACATTTCGGTAGTGCTACCCGAAACTCGCTATGCACTTCAGGAGGTAGTTATTGAGGCAAAATCGGCAGTGCAGCGCATCAACGAATCGCCATTTAATGCAGTGGCAATAGATGCAAAGATACAACACAACTCAACCGCCAATATATCAGGCATGCTCAATAAAGTATCGGGTGTGCGCATTCGCGAAACTGGTGGTGTGGGCTCGGATATGCAGGTGATGATGGACGGATTTAGTGGCAAGCACGTGAAAGTTTTTATTGATGGAGTGCCACAAGATGGCGTAGGCCAATCATTTGGCATTAATAATATACCGGCCAACTTTGCCGAACGCATTGAAGTATATAAAGGTGTGGTGCCAGTAGAGTTTGGCACTGATGCCATTGGTGGTGTTATAAATATTGTAACAAAAAAAGGCTCAGCCAAGCAGTGGAACTTAGATGCATCATACTCATACGGATCATTCAATACACACAAGTCATACTTTAATTTTGGACAAACTACCGACAGTGGATTCACTTACGAAATAAGTGCATTTCAAAACTATTCCGATAATAGCTACAAGGTAGATACACCCGTTAAGGAGTTTTTGCCCGATGGTGGCAGTAGCACCAACAAAACCAAGATAGAACGAGTAAAAAGATTTCACGACACCTATCACAACGAAAGCCTATCGGGCAAAGTTGGATTTGTGAGCAAGCCATGGGCTGATAGATTAATATTTGGCCTCAACTACTCAAAATCATACAAAGATATTCAAACCGGGGTACGCCAAGAGATTGTATTTGGTGGCAAGTATCGCAAGGGCAATTCACTTATGCCATCGCTCGAGTATCAAAAGCGCAACCTATTCACAAGAGGATTGGATGTAACACTAACAGCCAATTACAACAATAATATCACTCAAAATGTGGATACATCAAGATATGAGTACAACTGGCGTGGCGAAATGCGACCACTACGCTCGGGAGTGGTAGGCGAACAATCGTATATGCACCTAAAATCGGTAAACGATAACTGGAACGGAACATTCTCGGCAAAATATAGAGTAAAAGATATACACCGATTCACATTCAATCATATCTATTACTCCTACACTCGCTCAAATAAATCGCTGCTTACACCAGGCTCCAACTACGACCCCATACCTAAGGAGACGATAAAAAACGTAAGTGGACTTTCGTATCAAATAATGCCCAACGAAAAGTGGAATGCATCACTATTTGGTAAATACTACAATCAGTTTGTGGCAGGTCCCGTGGCAAAAACCTCAACCATGGACGAGTTTGTACGATCCACCAAGAGCACCAACACCACTGGATATGGAGCTGCAGGAACATACTTTTTGTTGAGCAACTTGCAAGCAAAACTATCTTACGAAAAAGTGTTTAGGCTACCCACCAACAACGAAATGTTTGGCGATGAAGACTTAGAGACTGGCGACATAGCAATAAAACCAGAAAATAGCGACAACCTCAACTTCAACTTAAGTTACGACTACTCATTAGCCCAACACGCCATCTACTTAGAAGGAGGATTGGTATATCGCGATATAAAAGATTATATCCAGCGCAATATTACCGGCTTGAGCGGAGGAAAATATGGTGCAGCATACGTAAACCACGGCAAAGTGCTTACAAAAGGATACACCCTCACAATGCGCTACACCCTTGCAGATATATTAAGCATAGGTGGCAACCTAACTCAAATAAATATTAGAGACAATGTTGCCACCACCCTCACAGGTGCACCAAGCAACACCTACAAAGCGCGTATGCCCAATGTTCCATACCTATTTGCTAATGGTGATGTAGCATTTTATCAGCACAATGTGGGAGCCAAAGGCAACACACTCACATTGACTTACGACAACTTCTTTGTGAAGAAATTTCCACTCTATTCCGAAGCATTGGGCAGTAGTGGCAAATCATATGTGCCAACACAGTTTTCGCACAACGTGAGCCTATCCTACTCGCTCAACGAAGGAAAATACAACCTCTCATTAGAGTGCCTCAACCTTACGGATGCTAAGTTGTACGACAACTTTAGCCTACAAAAGGCAGGACGAGCATTTTATGCCAAAGTGAGAGTGAGCTTATAATAATAACAAGACAATTATTTTTTTCAAATAAAACTATATCAAAATGAGATTTTCAAAACTATATCTTCTAGCCACCCTTTTTATGGCGGGTGCGCTATTTACAGCATGCGATAGCAATGATGTGCCAGAAATAGATAATGGCAACGAAACAGAGGTTGCCGAGCAATACATAATTGCAGCAGGATCGGCCGAAGCAAACTATTTGCTAACAACTGACGAGCTTGATAATGGCACAATATCCACCGTGGGCAACGGACTTGAAACCGAAACTGGATTGTATTGGATATTCTACAAAGACAAATATCTATTCCGATTGGTTTATAATCAAGGCAATGCAGGCGTAAGCTCATCATACAAGCTAAACAGTGATGGCAAAGTTCACGAACGCGACAACACCTACGATATTAGGCGTTTCACAACCTACGGAACATTTAAAAACCAAATCATCACCGCATCTACTGGTGATATGGCTGCGTCAAACAGTGAGTTCTTACCTAAAGGATTTCTATTTTCATATTTAGATGCCGAAACAGAGCAATACAGAACAAACACCGAAGAAATATCTGCCGAAAACTATCTAGGTAATGGCGAGTTTGTAACCCTAGCGGGAATTTTGGAAGCAAACAACAAGCTATACACCGCACCAATACCAATGGGCTTGAGCCAATACGGTTCAGATATTGATGGTGGTAAATATGTGAAATATCCAGAGTTAGTGAAAACAGAAGACGGAGGAACAGCAAGTAGTGCTTACAAAAAGGGAGAACTACAATGGACGCAGTACCCCAACGAAGCATGGGTAGCAATATACAACGATGCTACGATGAAAAATCCTTCACTTATCAAAACTGATAAGATAAGCTACGCTTGCGGACGCTTCAAGTCGCAATACTACCAAACAATTTGGGCAGCCGATAATGGAGATATTTATGTATTTTCGCCAAGCTATGCCAAAACTATGACTGCCGATGTACAAAAAACTACACTACCAGCCGGTGTGGTGCGCATCAAGGCAGGTGCCACAGATTTCGACCCCGATTACTATTGCAATCTGGAGGAGCAAACAAATGGCAACTCATTCCTACGCACATGGCATATCGGAGCTGATAATTTCTTATTGTTGATGTACGATGAGCCATTCGTAGAGGGCTTCAACGCATCCGACACTCCTGCATCGCAATTGGCTATATACAATGGCGAATCGAAAAAGCTAACTTATGTAACTGGACTACCAGCAGCCGACAAAATTGAAGGCTATGCCAACACCCCATACTTTGAAGATGGAAAAGCATATGTGGCAGTAACCACAACAGATGGTCAGCACCCCGCCATTTACGAAATAGATACCGCAACGGCGCAAGCCAAAAAAGGAATTACAGTGCAATCAAATCAGATTGCAGCAGTAGGGAAACTAAACGTTTCGAAATAATTTTTTCTTAGTAGGTGGGCACAATCATTCAGGTTGTGCCCACTCTTTTTTATATAGCTATCACCACTATGAAGATAAGCAAGCTAAGCATTTTCACTCTGTTTTTTATTATCATCGCCACTCAAGCAATGAAATCGCAACCAAGCCAAATAATAACTCCGATAAAAGAGAGTGCACATACAATTTTCGATTTTGCACAACAAGATTTCACCTATCACAATCGCAACTATAGGCTATATATAGCGGTTCCGAAAACAGAACACTCAAACACCCCCTCGCCCATACTATATATGATGGATGGGAATGGGCAGTTTCCGATGCTTATAAATCAAGTGGATTCAGTAAATGCCAATAGCGCAATTGTGGTGGGCATAGGTTACCCCAATCATGAGGCATATCCCAAAGAGCGAACTCGCGACTACACTACCCCATCGCAAGACAATAGCCAAGGCGGTGGTGCAGAAGCTTTCTATAACTTTATCGTAACTGAGGTAAAGCCATACATCGAATCGCGCTATAATATCGACACAACACACCAAACTCTTTGTGGACACTCATTTGCTGGCTTGTTCACACTATATGTAATGCTACACCACACCACCGATTTTCAGCACTATGTGTCGGCAAGTCCATCACTGTGGTGGGATAAGGGCGCAGTTGTGCCAAACAGCAGACCATTATTCGCACACAAGCCCACATCTATAACCATCACCTTAGGCGAGTATGAAGAAAACCCGCAGGACGACCCAGCTCGCAAAAACTTATCGCCCAAACTGATTGCCCAAAAAGATGCACGAGTGGGCGGAATATCAGCTCGCGAACTACACGCAATAATTGCTAATGAAGTTGGTAACTCCAAGTTTATAATCTATAAGGGTAAAAATCATGGCAGCTCAATAAGGCCATTTCTAAAAGATGCATGGAGCGAGGCAAGCAGAAAATAGGAATTAGAATCCTGCCCACTCTCTCAATTTCTTATTTCATAAATCTAGCGTTTTAATTATCTTTGCAACTTAAGAATTAGGAACATAATAATTATAAGAGACTAAAAGATGAATTTCAAAACAATCGTTGCAACACTACTACTATCAATAATCGTATCGGTACATGCAAGCGCAAGCAGCACCATGGCTCCACCGCCAGTAGCAAAAGGAAAAGTGTATGAAGACCCCGACATACCACCACTATTTACGGGCGGAACAGCAGCTATGCACAATTTTATATCCAGCTCGCTAAAATATCCTGCCGAAGCAGCCGAAAATAACATACAAGGATTGGTGGTTTACACATTCACCGTAGAAACCGACGGCACACTCACCGATTTCGATATCATCCATCGTGCCGACCCACAGCTTGACCAAGAAGCACTACGCATCCTGAAGTCGATGCCACCGTGGCGACCAGGTAAGTATAAAAATCAAGTAGTTCGCTCGAAAACCTACGTGCCAATGTACTTTAAGCTCAACAAAAATGCTGCTCAAGGCACACGCCGAGCGGTTGACCCATCGCAAACATATGGCAAGGTAAACGAAGAGATTAAAAACTCGGAAGTATATTCGATTGTAGATAAAATGCCAAGCTATCCACATGGCGAGCGCGAGCTGGGCGGATTTATAGCCCACAATATGCGCTACCCAAAAGAGGCACGACAGCAAGGAATCGAAGGCCGCGTGCTATGCTCTTTTATAGTGGCAGCCGATGGCACAATCACAAACATAGAGATAGTGCAAGGACTACACGACGAGCTCGACAAAGAGGCTGTGCGAGTGCTAAGCCTTATGTCGAAATGGAACCCCGGCATCAAAAATGGCGAGAAGGTAAATGTGAAATGCTTGCTACCTATCGATTTTTCGATTGATGAGGAGCCGATACCGGCTGGCTAATTTTGTTGGCCACCTCTTTTATTTGGTCATCAATCTTATTTAGTTCGGCTTCGATATCAACAGAGTTAGAACCATTATCAGAAGGAGTGTTGGTAGCCAACCTCCTTTTTTTTCGCATAGTCTCGCGGCGTTTTGTCAACGCAGTAATAGACTTTAAATATTGTGCTAACGATATCAAAAGCTCATCATATTCCTCCGTTTTATCAATATAAATATAGTAGTCAATCATCCTCAGGATGTTTCGCAACACCTCTTGCGCCTCCTTTCTCACCTCCACCGTGCTTATTTTAGGACGCTCATCAGCAGTAGCAACCATCGTTCGTTCTGAATGCGCCTCCCAATAATCCCTCTCAATCTTAAGAAGATGAGTGTACATATCCATAATACCCAAGGCATTAAGTGCATCTACAAATTGTTCATTGTCTTGCTCAAGCTCTAAGCCAGTAATAACCGTAGAAATCGAAGGCCTATTGACCATCTTCTTTCTCGTAAATTTAGGATCGATAAAATACTCCAGAGTTTTGGCATGCTTGCTCCTTTCGGGGTTACTATTACTTTGTTTAAAGTATTTCACAACCCCCATTATGGCCCTCAACTCATTCAAACGAAGCTGATTAATAGCCTCCATGTGTTCAGAGTTTGTTTCGCGGGGTTGCACACACAGCTTCGAAAGTCTTTCACCCACCTCATCAGCCCTTTCAATAAGCGCTCTCATCTTTTCATCATCGTTATGCTCAGTAATTGTTTTGATGATGGAGATAATACCCGGGAACACACCCAGAAACTCCAGATTTGTAAGCCTCCACAATCCAGTTAGGCGAAAAGTCATATGCTTTTTATCGCGACTTATTAGTTTATCAATTTCCATATCCATTCTATTACTAACTATAATAATATGTTGTTTATTTCTTATTCACAATTGAGTTATTAGCACACTATTTATACTATAGGAGGTATTTTCTCATCTAAAATGCAGCGTAAACAATGAAATATTATTTATCATGCCTCCAAAATAATGTATTTGACACTTAAATTAATTTCCATGACTCAATGTTGACCTATTTAGCTCATTAAAAAAATATTATGACTCAAATACACCATAAATCGTTCAATAAATATCAACCATAAGGCAATGCTTCCTTATTTTACTCCAAAATAAAATATTTTAGCTAAAATAATGGTTATTTCGTTACAAAACAAAATTATTAGGCGCAAATAATGGTTTTTATAACCAAAAACAAAAGTTTTCTTACTAAATAATGATTATTTTTCTCAAATATAAAAGTTTTCTATTGAAATAATATTTATTTTGATTGAAAATAAATATTCTCGACAAAAATAATTGTTTTATTGATAGAAAATAAAAGTTTTCTTCCGAAATAAACATTATAATGTTATAAAATAAAAATATTGGAGCTAAATAATTATTATTTTGATAGAAAATAAAAGTTTTGGATAGAAATAATGTTTATTTTGATAGAGAATAAAAGTTTTGTAACGAAATAATTATTATTTACGTAGAAAATAAAAGTTTTGGGAGCAAATAATGATTATTTGATGTATCAATAAAATAATTTGAATTAAATAACCGACATTCGTGTCATATTAATTTTTAATTGCTCCATTTAGGGGGTAAATGGGTCGCGGAAAGACAAAATAAGTCCATTTAGGGGGTAATTGAGT
>CAYTQG010000017.1:15196-36717 GCA_964439965.1 uncultured Proteiniphilum sp. | reverse complement strand
CTTGCACACCTTTTTTTTAAAACGCCACTGTCACTTTCACCATATAGTTTCTTGTAGCCTGTGGATAATATGCAGCCCAACTAATAGCACCCTCTTTTTCGAATATATCTGTTCCTGCAGAACCATTTGCACTATATTTGCTATTTAATAGATTGTTTACAAATGCTTGAATAGATATTGTGCCAAACTCAGTTTTTTCAAATGTATATCCTGCCGATAGGTTAGTAGTGAAGTATGATGGGAGTGACTTATCATCATTTTGAGTGTTGTCTAAGTACTGCTTACCTACATATTTGCCCAACAAGTTAAACATCAATGGACGGATTGGCTGATAAGTGATGCTTGCCATACCCACAACATCGGGCGAGAATGAAATTTGAGTATTTCCTATTTTTTCTTCCTCTTGTCCTAACGAGTTCCAGTCATTCATATTATCAAATAGATCATAATAAGCAGTATAGTCTTTTATTTTGTTTTGGCTAAGAGTAACATTAGCATCCACACGTAGCATATTTTGAATAATAGGCACTGCCGCTTCAATTTCTATACCAGTACGGTAGCTATTCTTCACGTTTTCCATCAGTTTGTAGCCGATATCTGTAAGCTTACCCGTTTGCACCATCTGATTGTGGTAATCCATAAAGTATAGGTTTGCGCCCAATGTTGTACCGTTATTGCTTGTATATCTGTATCCAACTTCATAGTCAATCATGCTTTCGGGTTTTATAGGATTTATATCCGTTCCTTTAGCACCATCTTTCAGATCGCTACGCAATGGCTCGCGCTGTGCAAATGCCACTGAGGCGTAGATGTTGTTATTATCATTAATGTTGTAAAACACACCAGCCTTAGGATTCACAAAGTCATATTTGTAACGTCCATTCATAGTTACCATATCATCATCTTCACCTGTCATATTGTAATAGATGTGTCTGTACTGAATATCGCCAAATAGAGATAGTTTGTTGTTAAGCTGATATTCTAATTTTGTAAAGAAGCTGAACTCTCCCTTCGTACCATTGTTGCGATACCACTCAAAGTTTTCGGGAATATCATTGTTGTGCTTTATCCAAGGTAATCTACCAAAGTGCTCACCATCAAACAGACTATACATACCACCAAAGGTTAAGTTTACTGCATCTTTTTTATAGTTAGCAGATAGGTTGGCAACATAGAAATCATTACTCAGCATTTTTTTTCGAATAAAATCAGTTTTCTCGAATGTTTTGCCATCAATAGTTTGTGGCTGTAGCCCAAATTTTGAGTACTCATTCCTGTATCTATAGTTTTCGTAATACCCATAGCCGTTGTTGTAGCTAAGCCCACTATTTAAGTACCAATTATCGGCAATCTCTCTTGTAAGTGTTAGCTGAAGTATGTTAGATAAATAGTTGTCCGTTTCATTATCATAATAAAGAGTATTTCCAGCATCATCTTTATATTTTCCAGCAGGATTATACTTTCTGCCATACTTTTCTATATCATCGGCAGATACTCCCAGCCAAGTGATACCAGTTCTTTGCTCACCTCTAATGTAGCTTAGTTTTAGTATCTGCTTATCTGTATTGTGAGATAGTGAAAGATGGAGATTGTCGTGATTTATTTTGCCATTTCTGATATATCCATCACTCAAGTTTTTTGAATATCTTGCATCAAATGATAATCCATTATCCAAAATACCCGTACCTGCAGCTATTGATGATGAAAATGTATTGTAGCTACCTATGGCAGTAGATGCTTCGGCATATGGATTTGATTTTGAGCTCATCGTTTTCATCGAAATGCTTGCTCCAAAAGCTGCAGAGCCATTTGTAGATGTGCCAATACCTCGTTGCACCTGTATGCTTTGTAGAGATGAAGCCATGTCGGGCAAGTTCACCCAATATACTTCTTGGCTCTCAGGGTTGTTAAGTGGCATACCATTCAGGGTTACGTTGATACGTGTAGCATCCGTACCTCTAATGCGTAGCGATGTGTTGCCAATTCCCAATCCATCTTCGGTAAAAGATACTAGCGATGGAATAGTTTGTAGAATGATGGGAATGTTTCGTGCACCATTTTCTTTTTTGATTTGAGATTGCGAAACGTTGCTGTAAGCTACTGGTGTGCTTTTTCCAGCCCTTGTTGCCGAGACAACAATTTCTTCAAGCTTTAAGTTCTTTACCGTATCAATCGGGAGTTCGATTGTTGGCTGCTCGTTGTGAGCATTGATTGATAAACCCAGGAACAATAATCCTGCTAAAAAAGAGACCTTTTTCATTTACAATTAAATGTTTTAATATTGTGTGGACTGTTTTTATTATGCTTCCACACAATGGTTTGTAATAAAAAAGGGGATTTAATAAATAAGAGAATACAAACAAAAAAAGCACGCTGGGTAGCGAGCTTCATCCTTTTCCTACGCCGGCATTATCCGGATCAGGTAATTGGGTTTGATCTCAGCCCGTTGTTTTGGGGCACCCCTATATCGCAAAGTTAAACAAAGCAGTTGTGTTTTTGTTCACTGCCAATAAAAATAAAACGGAGCTTGGCTACTTGAGCCAAACTCCGTTTTGTATTATCTATTGATATTAAGTATCTTACTTAGGTGTATCAGTCATGTAAAAAACAAGTGATGAACCAGACATAATATCTTTATAAGTGATATACTTTTCAGTATATTCTTCTCCATTAAGTTCCACTTTCTCTACGTACATATTCTTTTCCGAAAGGTTCTTTGCTTCCATTGTGAACCACTTTCCGTTTCCAACGCTTATCTTTGCACCTTCTATTTGTGGAGCACCAAGTACAAACTCGCCATTTACAGGATTCATTGGGTAGAAGCCCATTGCCGAGAACATATACCAAGCTGACATTTGTCCGCAATCGTCATTACCGATAAGTCCATCAGGTTTATTCTTATAAAAGTCTGTTGTAATCTGACGCACTAGTCGTTGAGTCTCCTCTGGTCGATCTAGATACGAATAGATGTATGCAATATGATGACTTGGCTCATTACCATGTGCATACTGACCCATAAGTCCTGTTACATCCGATAGTGTGCCTGTAGTTTCTTGTGTTGTGTTGAAGAAATAATCTAGCAACTCGCCAGCACTTTCCTTGCCACCCAATACCTCTATCAAACCTTCTACATCTTGCATCACGTGCCATGTGTATTGAAGTGCATTTCCTTCGGTGTAGTGCCCACCAATGCTTGAGTCGGCATGTGCCAATTCGTATGGGTCGAATGGTGATAACCAATTTCCTTCAGAATCTTTTGGGCGCATTGCTTTTGATTCACTGTCGTAAAGATTTTTATAATACTCCGAACGTTTCATAAAGAAGTCATAATCCTCATCTTTTCCAAGTTCCTTAGCCATAAGTGCAGCGCAATAATCATCGAAACCGCATTCAAGCGTACGTGAAACAGACTCTAGTTTAATCAAATCGTAAGGATAGTAACCGTATTTATCATACACTTCCCAATCTGATTTTGGATGCTTGCTTTTGGTTATTGATTTCTTTATTTCGTTGTAAGCACGCTCAGCATCAAAGCCTTTTGTGCCATTCAAGTATGCACCTACTATCATAGGTATTGAATGATTACCAATCATTGTGTAAGTTTCTTGCCCCCAAAGCGACCAAATAGGTAGGTGACCTTGCTGCTCACTATAGTCGAGCATCGAGTTGATAAAGTTTGGTATCAATTCTGGCGATAGAATAGTGTACATAGGAAATCCTGCACGGAAAATATCCCACTGAGACCAAGTAGAGTAATACTTCCCTGACTCGGATTTGCTTACTTCTCTGTTAGGACCAGTGTAACTGCCATCCACATCCGCAATATTGTTAGGCTGAATGTATAAGTGATATAAAGATGTGTAGAAGTTTACCTTATCATCGTTGCTGCCATTTATTTGCACTTTAGATAGATATTTATTCCATTCATCTTTTGCAGATTGCAACACCTTGTCAAAATCCCAATGATCCACCTCGGCTGATAGATTGGCTTTTGCACCATCAATGCTTGCCGACGACATACCTATTTTCATGTTGACAGTCTCATCGCCTTCCATATCAAATGTAAGTATATATCTTTCGGATTTTTCGAATTTACTTTGTGGTTCTAGCTTTTCGGTAACTGTGAATGGCTTGTCGAACTCTACTACGAAATAATAAATTCTATTTACCCACTCGGTGCGACGTGTGTATCCTGAAATAACCTTGTCGCTTTCAAATACCACCTCATTTTCTAGCACATGAGTATGAATACGTGCATCTTGCCACACAAGCCCACTCTGAAAATCGATTAGTAGATTTGCCGACTCATCATTAGGATATGTGTATTTATGAAAAGCCACATGGGGAGATGCCGTCATTTCTGCAGTTACTTTATTATCAGCTAGATGAACAGTGTAATATCCAGCTGATGCTTTTTCGGTTGACTTCTCGAAATGGCTATCTAAGTTGTCGCGCTTTTCGCCAGCAAATGGTTGTACAAGTAAATCACCCAAGTCCACACATCCAGTACCATTAAGTCGGTTTTGTGTAAAGCCTTGTATTAGTGAATCCTCATAAAAGTATCCAGAACAATATTCCCACGTAAAGTTTCCCGTTTGTGGTCCTGTCTGTATCATTCCCAAAGGATAAGTAGCTCCCGGAAATGTGTGCCCCGTAAATGCAGTTCCGATAAATGGGTTTACGTACTGCGTCAAGTCGCTTTCGTCCATAAAGAACGAGTTGCTCTCCTTTTGTGTGCATGCAAAAGCCATCAAAAGAGTGAGGAGTAGTAAAACAGATTTTCTCATGCTTGTTTATTTATTTAATTTGTTAGATATTAATTTCTTATTTACAGACTATTAGTAAGTGGAACAGTGATAGGAGCAGTCTCTTCAATTATGCTTTTATATGATTCGATTGCTTTAAACTCATATCCCTCATTCAAAAGCCATTCTATTGACTTTGGTAGTGCATACCGAAGATTTTCTTCAGCTTTTAGCGAATCGTGAAATACTATAATAGATCCATTTCTCGTATATTCTTTCACATTTTGTAGTACCTGCTCTGGACTCATCCTTTTACTATAATCACGAGTTACTACATCCCACATAATTACTTCAAATCCCTCCTTTTGGAGGCTTCTACACTGCTTGTAACGCATATGCCCATGTGGTGGACGAAACAAATTAGAGTTGATAAGGAGATGTGCTTCTTTGGCGTTCTCAATAAAGTCCTCATTTTTATGCTTCCACCCTTGTATATGGTTGTGGGTATGATTACCTACTTGGTGACCATCAGCTAGTATTCTTTTAAAAATATCAGGATATTTTCTTACGTTGTCGCCAACACAAAAGAAGGTTGCCTTGATATCATATTCCCTTAATAAATCCAATACCCATGGAGTTACTTCTGGGATGGGACCATCATCGAATGTAAGATAAATGGTTTTACTGTTATTATCTTCATATCTCCATCGAGCCCCCGGGAAGAGAGCCCGATAGAGGTATGGCGGTTGTTCGATGATCATATAATGTATAATACAGCCATAAGTGCTGATTTAGATTTTCCTTTTATTTCTATTATTATTCTCCTTGCATAGCTCTGTTGTATTGCTCAAATAGCTTTGGGCTAAACTGCTGCATAATCTGCAAAGAGTACTGTAAGTTGTCGTCGATAATCGATTTTTGTACCGAGTCGTTTTCGTATCTAAAATAGTTTCTGATAGAGTTGTTTGCCACCTCTTTGGCTATTTCGTCACCCAGATATGTGGCACCAATCATATAGTATGATTCGGCACGATGTAGCAAATCATCAGTTAGTGCTTGATGTCTATCTAAATCAAAATCCTGATACACAGATGCAATTGTGAGTAGATATTGTACATTGTATAGTACATCTATCATTGTGCTATTAAGTTGACGAGGTGTAAGCCTATCATACCAATCAAGGTTTGCGTAAGTGCGATCTACTATACTCTTTATAAGATCTGCTCCTTTCTCAGTTTCACCAATATGATAATAGGCACGTGCAAACATAATTCCGTCGGTGCCATACTCAACAGCACTTGCAGGCATCACAGTGGTAGCCTTGTCAAGGGCTGCCTTTGCCTTTTCGTTTTCACCATCATTTATAAGTGCTTCAACTAATTGATTGAAGTATATTCTAAATGTGGAAATCATTCTACGACTTGTTTCATCAAGATAGATATCAGGATTTTCCTCTAATCCACCCCAGCGGAACTTATTCATAATATTGTCGTATGCCTTTTCGGTATTTACCCCACCACTTAATGGTGTGCCAGGTACCACCTGATATGTAAGTCCCGTAAGAGAGAAGTTGTTTGTGTTTTGCAAACTCATATACAGATTCCTATCTACGGTGGTTGCAAAATATATTGGTCGCTTCCAGTTATCGTCGTTTAGGTTTGATAATAGCTCCATAATCATAAGCTCCTGACGATATACTGCCGACTTGTTTTCAAGATCGATATACATTTTATCAGAGGGCTTAGAGTGAAGCTTCTCCCAGTCAACATTAAGCGTGTCCACATTTAAGTAAAGCTTGTTTGAAGGGATTACTTGCGTTTCGCCTGTGTTGAATGGTGTCTTTGGACGATAGTTGCCCTCTCTAAGTTTTTCCATTATATCCTTAAGTGGGGCAGTGTCTCTAAATTCGTTTGTATCGAAATATTGATTATAGCTTATTGATGGTACATTATTGTCCTTCAATACATCTACAATCTCATTGCGTGTAACAACGAATGCAGCACTTCCAGCTTCACCCGAGTATTTGTCACGTTGCCATTTTATTGGTAATGGCTCCGACTCATACGCTTTGTTGCGCATTTGATCCACATACCACTCAGTTTGCAAGAAGCTTAGGTTTGTAACTCTCACGTCGGTACGGAAACCCTCTGTTTCTTGGACATACCATAGTGGGTAGGTATCATTATCACCGTTAGTGAAAAGAATAGCACCCGGCTCTACGCTACATAGATAGTTCATACCAGTATCACGAGCAAGAGTGCGCCCCGAACGGTCATGGTCGTCCCAGTTTTGAGATGCCATTTGTATAGGCACTAAAAGTGCTACTGCTGATACTAATGAAGATACTAAAGTTGTGTTTTTGAGATACTTCCTCAAGTACCTGCTAATGCCTGCCACACCAATACCTGCCCATATAGCATAAGCGTAGAATGACCCTGCGTATGCATAGTCGCGCTCGCGAGGCTCATACGGAGTTTGGTTGAGGTAAAGAACAATGGCAAGTCCCGTCATAAAGAATAATAAGAATACAACTACAAAGCTCTGCATCCCTCTGCGGCGTAGGTTTACTTGATAAATAATGCCAATAATGCCCAGTAAAAATGGCAGCATATAATATTTATTGTGCCCTTTGTTATCCACAATTTCTGGTGCAATATCAGTTTGTGGGCCAAGGCCTAATACATGCTCATCAATAAATTTAATTCCTGTTATCCAATTACCTTTTGTCATACCTCCGTCCGACTGAATATCATTTTGTCTTCCCGAAAAGTTCCACATAAAGTATCGCCAATACATAAAGTTGACTTGATAATTAAACAAGAACTTCAAGTTGTCGAAAAATGTTGGACTGATATTTCTATCTATTCCAGCCCAATTTTCGTATCCTTGAATATGTAATCTATAAGCAGGTGATGTAGGATTGGTATGCATTCGTGGGAATAGCATCTGATCGGTATATTTATACTTAGGATTCTTTGATACGATGTATCTATCCTTCTGGTCTTCAGATGTTTTAATAACACGACTGTACGACTTCTTTTCTTTAGCCACCACAGCACGCCCTTGTGAGTCTCTTTCTACTTGTGATGTGTATGTGGGTCCATATATTAATGGTGTTTCACCATATTGTTCGCGGTTTAGGTAGCTACCTAATGAAAATACATCCTCTGGAGAGTTTAAATCAAGGGGAGGATTAGCCGATGATCTGATAGGAATTAGTGCATATGCCGAAAAACCAATCAGTATTACGAATAGACTTGAAGTAGCCACATTTAGAAACCTCATGCTGGCCAAGTCTTTTGCAAAAACAAAATAAAGTGCTGCAGCAAAAAGAACTATCCACAATATTATATTACCACCAATAAATAATACCCCCGACAATGCAATGCTTAATATAAATCCAATACGAGCACGCTTTATATTACCTATGTTCGACATGGTTTCGAAAATTGTCCACACTAAACTTGAAACTAAAGCAATTAGGTAAACCGCTACACCTGTGTTGTAGGCCATACCCAATGTGTTAACGAAGAAAAGCTCGAACCAGCCACCAATTTTGGTAAACCCTGGAATTATACCAAACATCAAAATAGCTATAAGCCCGAAAGATAAAAGCAAAGCCAGTAAAGAGCCCTTCCATGTTGGGTTGCTGCTCTTTTTGTAGAAATATACCATCACAATTGCAGGAATGGCAAGTAGATTTAATAGGTGAACCCCTATTGATAGCCCCATGACGTAGGCAATTAGCACTATCCATTTATCAGAATTTGCTTTGTGTGCATTATCTTCCCATTTTAGAATAAGCCAAAATACTAATGCCGTAAGCATCGATGAAAATGCATAAACCTCGCCTTCAACAGCCGAAAACCAAAATGTGTCGGAGAATGTATATATCAACGAGCCCACAAGACCACTTCCTATCACTATAATCAATTGTCCAAGGCTTAGCTCATCCTTGTTTTCAGTGATAACCAGCTTGCGTGTTAGGTGTGTAATAGTCCAAAATAGGAACAGAATAGTGATTGCACTTAGTATTGCCGACATGCTATTGATCATAATCGAAACCTTTGCAGGGTCACTCGTGAATTGAGTGAATAAGTTTCCTAACAGCATGAAAATGGGAGCACCAGGCGGGTGACCTACCTCGAGCTTGTATGCGGCAGAAATAAACTCGCCACAATCCCAAAAACTTGCTGATGATTCGATAGTAAGTAAATACACTATGGCTGCAGCAATAAAGACAGCCCATCCAGAAATAGTATTAACAAGATTGTATCTTCTCATTATTGAAATGTAATATTATATGTATAACCTTCAAATATAAGAGGCAAAGATAAGAAAAACATTTAGTTTGCATCGGTTCATATTTCTATTTTGTTTGTCTGCCACAATAGTTTAGCATTATCTGTGCTTATATAAAGTGTTATTATTGATATAGTATATGCATTTGCTAATGGAAGTATCTCGTGCCTTAGTAATAAAATAGTATATCAAAATACATTTACATTTGTAATTAACGATGTGCAGTTGCTTTTTGCTAGCTGTAAAGCTATAATTGAAGAGACTCGTAAATCTTAAAATTATGCCGTTATTTTGTTAATATATATGTTCTTTGATGCCGAAAACTAGTATCGAAAGTATAAGTTAAACTATAGGGTATATAAGGAGCTATAAAGGAGCTATAAAGGAGCTAGAGTGGAGATGGATAGTTGTGATGTAGTAAGGAAAAATTAAGAATTGGAGATAGATGACTATTGTTGTTTATTATAACTAGAATTCAAGAATGAAAGAATTTTGCTCGCTTCAAAATGCACTAATCTTATTAATTTTGGCTGAAAATGTTATTATGAATATGTTGTATAACATGATTTGGGGTAAGTTATTGTTTAATAGGTGGTTGCAATGATTATTGTGGTTTTTCGACTTGTTGTATGTTCTTAAAAGTTCAAATTTATAGCTGTAAAATTTGGCTGAAATGATATAAAGATGTTACTTTGGAGATTATTGAAGAAAAAAATCGCTATTAGATATAATAGATAGTCATATAAATATTCACATTACTGAATAAAATATCAATGCAAACGACATTAATTATTCTAAAACCATCAGCAATTCAGCGTAATTTAGTCGGAGAAGTAATTGCTAGATTTGAAAAGAAGGGGCTACAGATTGTTGGCATAAAGATGACACAACTGACCCATGATGTTTTAGAAGAACATTACTCACATTTGAAAAACAAGCCAATATTTAAGCGCATCGTTGATTCGATGATGGTGTGTCCGGTTATTGTTATGGCAATTAGAGGACTAGAGGCTGTGAATGTGGTAAGGACTTTGACAGGTCCAACTAATGGTAGATATGCATTGCCTGGAACTATAAGAGGTGATTTGTGTAATAGCGTACAAGAAAATATTGTACATGCTTCAGATTCTCCTGAAACAGCGGAAATAGAGTTAAACCGTTTCTTCAATACAAATGAGATTTTTAATTATAAGCAGTCAACTTTCGGCAATTTGTATGCTAATGACGAGATTTGATTGCTTAAATCATATAACTTAAGAAAATAACTAGCTCACAGCTATTTTAAAACTTATGGAGAAAAAGAATATTTTGTCAAAAGTAAAGACAATTCTACCAGCTTTTTTGCTGTTTACTGCATCAGCAACAATAACAGCACAAGAGGCAAACAAAACAAAAGAAGAAGATTTAAATTATCAACAGCTTCATGGCTCGTGTTTAGAGAGCCAACAAGGCCTATTCGCAGATGGTATCAAACTGAAAATGAACATGTCTGTATTGGATGAAGCTAATGCTGATAGAGAAGAGTTTGATATTAACGAGATTCCAGCTGACGATTTGTATGGCGGAATTTGGAATACGGGTTATCTGCACTCATATGGGGCTTTAAAAAATACCCCTGATTCATTTAAAGTAGATCTTACCAATTTCACTATGCCCTTTGAAGGTCGTATGACTTCAAATTTCGGAACTAGAGGAAGAAGATATCACTATGGTGTAGATATTAAAGTGCAAGTAGGTGATACTATTTATGCTGCATTTGATGGTAAAGTGCGTGTTAAGAAGTTCGAAAGAGCTGGATATGGATACTATGTGGTGCTGAGGCACGTGAATGGTCTGGAAACTGTATATGGTCACCTTTCAAAATTTTTGGTTGAGGAAGATCAGTTTGTTAGATCTGGTGAGCCTATTGCATTAGGTGGTAATACAGGACGATCAACTGGATCGCACTTACACTTCGAAATAATATTTTTAGGTAAGCCAATTAATCCAAATTATATTGTGGATTTTGAAAACTTTACCTGCCATAAAGATGATTATATGGTAACCAACGCAAGTTTCTTTAAGACTACTCAAAGTAGTAGAGTTTTAGTTACTGCACCAAATTATAAGATACCAGTACCTCCTGCATCTGTTGCCAAATCGGGACCAAACAAATATGTGGATGGTGATGTGAAGTATTATAGAATTAAAAAGGGTGATACTCTTGGAGCAATTGCTAGAAAAAATGGAACAACTATCACTAACTTGTGCAAGCTCAATAATATAACCACAAGAACAACATTGCGTATTGGTCGTTCTCTTAGAATTTCGTAATAATACAAGATAGAAAATATAAAAGGTGCAAGTGGTTTATCGCTTGTGCCTTTTTTATTTTTTATGTAACTTTGTCGCAACAAAAATCAGAATCGTAAATTCCTAACAATAAAATAAATATGGACAATACTAAACGACAATTTGATGAGGTTATCTCTATTTGTCGAGATGTGTTTATAGATAAATCGAAAGATTATGGACCCACATGGCGTCTTCTTCGTCCTGAATCGGTTACAGATCAGTTGCTTATCAAGGCTAATCGTATCAGATCTTTAGAGATTAAGAAGGAGAGTAGAATAGATGAGGGTGTTTTTCCTGAGTTTGTTAGTATTGTTAATTATGGAGTGATGGCCCTTATCCAACTAAAGTTGGGCTTTAGTGATAATATAGATATATCAAGTGAAGCAGCCCTTGCACTTTATGATGAGCATATTACTGCAACAAAGGAATTGATGTATGCCAAAAATCATGACTATGATGAGGCATGGAGAAGTATGAGAATCAGTTCATATACCGATTTGATTCTTGTAAAGCTATATAGAATAAAAGAGATTGAGGATAATCAGGGAAAAGTTGCGGTGTCGGAAGGGGTAGATGGGAACTATGCTGATATTATAAACTACGCATTGTTTGGACTGATAAAGCTTCACTTTGGAGAATAATATTTGGTTTTAATGAATAAAGATAATAAAATTCTGAAGGTTATCGTAGAGCTGTTTAGAGTGATAGTAGGTGTTACTTTTGCTTTTTCAGGTTTCGTAAAGGCAGTCGATCCTTTAGGATTCACATATAAAATTCAAGATTATCTAATTTCGTTCGATTTAGTTTCTCTATTTCCATTTGCCCTGCCTGTAGCTATTATTATGGTTGTGGCAGAAATGCTTATTGGAATATTTTTGTTGTTGGGTATCTATAGAAAAACCTCAACAATTGCAGTTACCATATTTATGGCATTTTTCCTTCCTCTTACTCTTTGGATAGCTATATATAATCCAGTTGAGGATTGTGGATGCTTTGGTGATGCGTGGGTTATTTCTAATTGGCAAACATTCTATAAGAACATTGTCCTCTTTATAGGTTCATTAGTTCTGCTTTTTAATTACAAAGTATTAAAGCCAGTTTATTCAATAAAATTTGCTTGGATTGCTGCTTCTATTGTTATTGTTTTTGGCTTTTCTTTTGCAATATATAATACAGTAAAGCTTCCAGTTTTTGACTTCAGACCATTTAAAATAGGTGCAAATATAGCTGAGCAAATGGAAGTTGATCCTGAAAATGAAGATACTGTAGAGAATATTTTTATATATAGTAAAGATGGAGTTGAGAAAGAGTTTACTGAAGATAACTATCCTTGGGACGACTCCACTTGGGTATATGTGGATATGACAACTCGCGTGATAAGTAAAGGTGAGGCTCCAAAAATAGAAGATTTTCATATCGGACTATTCGATTTTGAAAACGAAATTCAAGAAGATATAACTGATAAGGTATTAAATAATCCCGATTATACATTCCTGATGGTATCATATTTTGTTGATAAGATGAATATGAAACACTATCACAAATTTGTAAAGGCACAGAGGTTTGCAAACGATAATAACATTGATTTTTATCTTCTTACATCTTCTCTTGAACAAAGTATTATACATTGGAAAGAGGTTAGAGGTGATGATTTTGAGATTGCAGAAGCTGATGAAAGAGTTCTTAAAACTATGATTAGATCAAACCCAGGATTGATACTTTTACATAATGGAACTGTAATAAACAAATGGGATGATAGTGAAATACCTATTTTTCAAAAAGCCCCGTTGGAGACATTTAATAAGGTTGACAAACAAAATATAAACTTTTGGTATAAGTTGGTGGTTATATTCTTATTGCTTCTAATTCCACTTGGGCTACTCAAAACGGTGGATTTGAGGTATAATGATAACTGAAAAGATTTTTAAAACAATATATAAGTAAAAACTATTTATTCAAATTATGAGAAAAAAGATTGTAGCAGGTAACTGGAAAATGAACAACAACCTGCAGGAAGGATTAGCTTTGGCTAAAGATCTAAACGAAGCGCTGAAAGGTAAGACAGTAAACTGTGATGTGGTTATCGGAACTCCATTTATTCATTTAGCTAGCGTAGCGGAGGCTATTGATACTGATAAAATTGGTGTTGCAGCTCAAAACTGTGCTGACAAAGTATCTGGTGCTTACACTGGTGAGGTTTCTGCCGAAATGGTGGTTTCAACTGGAGCAAAATATGTGATATTAGGTCACAGCGAGCGTCGTGCATACTATCACGAAACTGCAGAGATATTGAAAGATAAAGTAAACCTTGCATTGAGCAATGATTTAACTCCAATTTTCTGTATTGGTGAGGTTCTTGAGGAGCGTGAGAGCAACAAGCACTTTGATGTTGTTAAATCTCAAATTGCAGATGCTTTGTTTGATCTTTCAAGCGAAGATTTCTCAAAACTGGTTCTTGCATATGAACCTGTATGGGCTATCGGTACAGGAAAAACTGCTTCTGCTGAGCAAGCTCAAGAAATGCATGCTTTTATTAGAAAAACATTAGTAGAGAAATACGGTGAAGAAGTAGCTAACAACACATCTATCCTTTATGGAGGTAGCTGCAACGCATCTAATGCAAAAGAGCTTTTCTCTAATCCTGATGTTGATGGTGGATTAATTGGTGGTGCATCACTAGGCGTTGATAAATTTATGCCTATTATTGAAGCATTTTAATCTATAATAGAATTAATTCTACGGGTCACATTTTTAGTGACCTGTAGAAACTTTATTTTTCAACTTCCTTTCTATGAATTATATATCTAAAATATCTCTAGTTTCGATTCTTCTTTTTTTATTATCTGTTACATCTATAATGGCTCAGGCTCAGCGAAAGGATATACTAAATGATCTGGTAGAGCATAAAGTGGGGCAGGGTAGAGTGATGGTTTTCGAGGATAATATGATTAAGGATGTGTTGGGAAGAAACATGTCGCCAAGTCGCACTGTTTACTCTAAGGATGATGGTGAGCAATACGTGAAAATGCGTGGATTTAAGATACAAGCATTTTCAGGCAACAACCAACGAACCTCTAAAAATGAGGCAAACACGAAACAACGACTAATAAATGAATCTTTTCCGGAACAGGAAACGGTAGTTACTTTCGATTCTCCTTTTTGGCGTCTTAGAGTTGGTAATTTTAGAACTCGAGAAGAGGCAAACGAGGTTTTGAGAGAGATGCAAAAGGTCTTTACATCATTTGGTAAAGAGATGTATGTGGTAGTGGATGAGGTAAAGATTCCAGTAAATTAAAAATAAAAGTATGGGATAATGAATTTACAAGAAAAAGAAGAGAATCAGATTATTATTGCTGATAGAATGAAGGATGTTATAACATCTTTAGGCGAAGATGTAAATCGTGAGGGATTAATCAAAACACCTATGCGTGTAGCTAAATCATTGCAATTCCTTACTAGGGGTTATGAACAAGACCCTGAGGAGATACTACGTGCAGCTCTATTTAAGGAGGACTATAGGCAAATGGTGATTGTGAAGGATATAGATATATTCTCGATGTGTGAGCACCATATGCTACCATTTTATGGAAAGGCTCATGTGGCATATATTCCTGATGGATATATTACGGGATTGAGCAAAATTGCTAGAGTTGTTGATGTTTTTGCAAGAAGACTGCAAGTTCAGGAGCGACTTACAACTCAAATTAAAGATTGTATTCAGAATACTCTTAACCCAATGGGTGTGATGGTGGTTATAGAGGCACATCATATGTGTATGCAGATGCGTGGTGTTGAGAAACAGCACTCTACTACTACCACTTCTGACTTTACGGGTGTTTTTAAAAATCAACAAACTCGGGCTGAGTTTATCTCTCTGATAAAAGGATAGAAGTATTATCTTTATCAATAATATAGAAAGTGTGGGATGGTGTGATCATTCTGCACTTTTTGCGTTTTAGGTAATTATTTATTTGTAGTTCTATCTCTTGAAAATATGTTGTCCCAAATTTATAGAAGCAATAATAAGCAAAATATATTTATCCTCTTTATTATTAAATCAAAACACTTATCTTTGTGAAAATATAAAATTAATGAAAGGAGTATTATTAGTAAACTTAGGATCTCCTGATTCGCCCACAAAGGATGCACTCAAACCTTATCTTGACCAATTTTTGATGGACGAACGAGTAATAGATTTGCCATACTTGTTGCGTGCCTTCGTGGTGCGTGGTATCATATTGCGTAAGCGTCCTGCAAAATCAGCTGAAGCCTATCAAAAGATATGGTGGGAAGATGGTTCGCCGTTAATAGTGATTTCTAAACGCATTCAGAAAAAGATTCAAGAGCGAATAGATATTCCCGTAGTGTTGGCTATGCGTTATGGAAATCCTTCGTTAGAATCTGGATTGTCTGAATTGGCTAAAAAAGGTGTAACCGAGGTTTTATTATTGCCAGCTTACCCACAGTATGCCATGGCAACTAGTGAAACAATTGAGAAGTTGGCTGATAAGTTATTGGCAGAAAAATTTAGTCAAATGACATTAACAAAATTTCCTGCCTATTATAATCGTGAAGATTATATTGATACTCTTGCATCATCAATAAGTAGAGAATTAGAATCATTCGATTATGATTATCTACTTTTCTCCTATCACGGACTGCCTCAAAGACATCTTAGAAAGACAGATAAAACTGGTAAACATAATAAAGTTAAGATTGTCGAAGGTGAATATTGTTGTTGCCCTGGATCACCCGAATCTGCATTTTGCTATCGAACTCATTGTTTTGAAACTACCAAACAGGTTGTGGAAAGGGTTGGAATAGAAAAACATAAATATAGTATGAGTTTTCAATCTCGATTGGGTATTGATAAATGGTTGAAGCCATTTACTGCTGACAAGATAATAGAGTTGGCACAACAAGGAGTTAAAAAGCTAGCTGTCGTTACGCCCGCTTTTGTTACAGATTGTATAGAAACACTAGAGGAAATAGAGATTAGGTCTGGTAAGGACTTTATGGAGAATGGTGGCGATGTTCTTAGAATGATACCCTGCCTTAATGATGATGAGCAATGGATGGATGTAATGGCATCATGGATTAAAGAATGGATGCTAGGGAAGTGAAATATGTAAAGCATAAAATACAAAAAAGTGCAAAGCGAATATTCGTCTTGCACTTTTTTCATTTATACTAATCACTAATTTTTTATCTCTTAGCTCTTTTTTGGAGCTCTCTTTCTTTCTATTTCTGTCAATAGAATTTTACGAAGGCGCATTGACTTTGGAGTAATCTCCACATATTCATCCTCCTTTATGTATTCAAGAGCCTCTTCAAGACTAAATATAATTGGAGGAGCCAATTGAGCTTTATCGTCTGTTCCTGATGCACGTACGTTTGTCATCTTCTTGGCTTTGGTCACGTTTACCACCAGGTCACCTTCTTTATTATGTTCGCCTACCACTTGTCCTTCATAAACGTCAGTTTGCGGCTCTATAAAAAATCTACCTCTGTCTTGTAGTTTATCTAGTGCATAAGCAAATGCATTTCCAGATTCTCCAGAAATGATAGAACCATTTTGACGCTTATCTATAACTCCTTTCCAAGGCTGATACTCAAGGAAACGGTGAGCTATGATGGCTTCTCCTGCAGATAAAGTAAGTGCAATATTATTTAATCCAATTATACCTCTTGACGGTATAGTGAATTCGATATGCATTCTGTCGCCTTTATTTTCCATGCTAGTCATTTCTCCTTTTCTTCGAGAAACAATATCAATTATCTTGCTTGCTGATTCTTCTGGAATATTAACTGTGAGTTGTTCAACAGGCTCATGCTTCTGACCATCTATTTCTTTGATAATTACCTGTGGCTGTCCTACTTGTAGTTCATATCCTTCACGTCTCATAGTTTCGATAAGAACGGATAGATGAAGAACACCACGACCATACACAATCCATGAGTCTGCATTTGCAGCAGGTTCAACTCTTAATGCAAGGTTTTTATCCAGCTCTCGCATAAGTCTATCATGAATGTGTCTTGAGGTAACAAATTTACCCTCTTGTCCATAAAATGGCGAGTTATTGATTGTAAACAACATCGACATTGTGGGTTCATCAATTGCGATTGGGTCTAATGGTTCGGGATTCTCTAAATCTGTAATTGAATCTCCAATATCGAAACCTTCGACACCAATAATTGCACATATATCTCCCGAAGAGGCTGAGTCAACTTTTACTCTTCCTAGCCCTTCAAATAAATCTAACTCCTTAATTCTTATTTTCTTTATGCTTCCATCTCTTTTGCATAGTGCATAATCCTTGTTGGGTTCAATAGTACCTCTATGAACTCTACCGATAGCAATACGGCCCACATAATTAGAGTAGTCGAGAGATGTTATAAGCAATTGTGGAGTTCCTTTAAGTGATTTTGGAGCTGGTATGTATTCAACAATCGTATCAAGTAGTGTAGCTAAACTATCAGTTTGCACTTTCCAGTCTTTCGACATCCATCCTTGTTTTGCAGAACCATATACTGTAGGAAAATCAAGTTGCTCTTCGGTAGCATCGAGGCTAAACATTAAGTCAAATACATTTTCTTGCACCTCTTCAGGTCTGCAATTTGGCTTGTCCACTTTATTAATAACCAAAATAGGTTTTAAGCCTATTTCAAGTGCTTTTTGTAATACAAATCTAGTTTGTGGCATTGGACCTTCAAAAGCATCTACTACAAGCAAGCACCCATCTGCCATATTTAAAACTCTTTCCACTTCTCCACCGAAATCGGCGTGACCTGGAGTATCAATAATATTTATTTTTGTGTCTTTATATCTTATAGATACATTTTTGGATAATATTGTTATACCTCTTTCACGTTCAAGATCATTATTGTCGAGTGTTAGCTCCTCTGCCTGCTGGTTCTCACGAAACAGATTTCCTGCTAAGAGCATTTTGTCCACTAGTGTTGTTTTGCCATGGTCAACATGGGCAATGATAGCAATGTTTCTTATATTATACATAAAACAATCTTTTAATTTGCGCAAAGGTACGTTTTTTCATTGAGACTATGCAATATACGAAAAAAATGTTCGAAAAAAAATGATGTTTGTGACCTATTATTATATTATAATCGCCTTGTTGTTTAGTGATGAGCTTATATTAAAAATGAAGGTGCTTGTGTTGATGCTTCCTTTGTGGGTTGTTTTTATCTCAATCGGTTGAGAATTAACAGATACTGGGTTAAAAAAAACCACTATATAGGTTTTAATAAACAATTTTTGATACAAATAATTTTCAAACACAAGAAATATATTGTATTTTTGCAACTCGATAATAAAGATGTATTTAGGAAATCAATTTAACAAATAAAATTCAAATAAATTATGATTAAAGTAGGTATTAATGGATTTGGTCGTATCGGACGACTAGTTTTCCGTGCAGCTCAAAAAAGAGATGACATTCAAATTGTAGGTATCAACGACTTGCTTGATGTAGATTACATCGCATATATGTTGAAGTATGACTCTGTTCACGGTAAATTCGATGGAACTATCGAAGTGAAAGATGGTCAATTGGTAGTAAACGGCAAAACTATTCGTGTTACAGCAGAAAGAAATCCAGCCGACTTGAAATGGGGTGATATCGAAGCTGAATACGTAGTAGAATCAACAGGTCTTTTCTTGTCAAAAGATAAAGCACAAGGTCACATCGATGCTGGTGCAAAATATGTTGTAATGTCTGCTCCTTCAAAAGACGATACTCCAATGTTCGTTGTAGGTGTAAACCAAGACAAATATGTAAAAGGTGAGCAATTTGTTTCAAACGCTTCATGTACTACAAACTGTTTAGCTCCAATTGCTAAAGTATTGAACGATAACTTTGGTATTTTAGAAGGATTGATGACTACAGTTCACGCTGTTACTGCAACTCAAAAAACTGTTGACGGTCCTTCAGCAAAAGACTGGAGAGGTGGCCGCGCTGCTTCAGGTAATATTATTCCTTCATCTACTGGTGCTGCTAAAGCTGTAGGTAAAGTTATTCCTGAACTTAACGGTAAATTAACTGGTATGTCACTTCGCGTTCCTACTCTTAACGTTTCTGTTGTTGACTTGACAGTTCGTTTAGAGAAAGAAGCTTCTTACGAAGAAATTTGCAATGCAATGAAAGAAGCTTCAGAAGGTGAATTGAAAGGTATCCTAGGTTATACTAACGAAGATGTTGTTTCATCTGATTTCATCGGTGACTCACGTACTTCAATCTTTGACGAAAAGGCAGGTATCCAATTGAGCCCTAACTTCGTTAAAGTTGTTAGCTGGTATGACAACGAGTGGGGTTATTCAAACAAAGTTCTTGAACTTGTTGCTCACATGAAACAAGTAAACGGATAATCTCTCAGAAGATATATACAATAATAAAAAGCGCTTCGCCATTTTGGTGAAGCGCTTTTTGCTTAAGTAGAGTTTTGTGATAATCAGATATTAGATTTTTATAATTAGCCTTTATTTTATAATGATGTCTTTAGAATGTTGCTGAAAGATTTATGAACACTGTGTTTTTATATTCTTTCTCATTTACCCCAATCCAATATGCAACGTCGATACTGATAGGGTCAAAATTAATACCTGCACCCACAGTAGTAAAGTTACCATAACCTTTTGTTTTGTTTGATAGATGATATCCAGCTCTCAAGAAACCATGTTGATAAAGATTATATTCAGCACCAACACCGAGTTCTGTTGCACTGAAATTGCTTGGCAGCACTCTATGTCCTATGTTTACTGTTCCCGTCAATTTATGATTATCATTAAAAGGAGTGTGAAGACTTGCACCCAACTTTACTAATGATGGCATGGCTAACTCTTCTTCTAAGTACTTCAGCTTTGTGCCAAAATTTGAGGCGGCTAATGCAACCGATATATTTCCACCATCTATGCTTTCAAGCTCTGAGGAGTATGTAATTCCAAGGTCTCCAGCAAAAGCATTAGAAGATTTCGCATCGTTATAACTTCCTAAATCAGAATTTATAAATCTACCTGTAATTGAAATTGACAAGTTGTCATTTATTAGATATCCATATCCTAAATCGATTGTCATTTCATTTGGTGAAAAAGCCCCATCATGATTACCTTTTGTATCAATGATATCTATTGATGGATAATTGAAATACCTTAATCCTAAAGACACACTGTGGTTGGTGTTGAAGTTATAAAACGAACCTAAAGCAAATAGTTTATTTCCTGAAAAATCATCCGCAGCGGATAGTGAAGTTCCTACTCCAATATTCTTTTCAGAAAATAGATTTGCTGATGGATTACTAAAAACTCCAAGTGCCGATTCTTGGCTTATGTTGTGTACACCTCCCATGCCCGCATCTCTTGCATTCGATTGCAATTCTATAAACATTGCGCCGGGTAATGCCTTGTTTTCTTGTGCGCTAATTGTGTATGTATTAAATAAGAGAGCAAATAATACTCCTAACTGTATATAACACTTGAGTTCAAGTTATAAATACGTCTTGAACTGCATCTTTGCAAATTTCTCGCTCAAAGCCTAGGCTTATACCGTAAGAGAAGAGTTTGTCAGAGTAATAATCATAAAGCTCAGCAAAGGATGATTCATCACCTTTGCTTAAGAATTCACCCCATATTTCTTCGCTCTTTTCTCTCAATTCTACTACCTTTTTTTATATGCCCATTAAGTATTTTATTATGGTATATAGACAATACTAGTCAGCAAAGATAAATAAAAGTTTTAATTAGTCGTAGATATCGATATTTAATTGTTTTAGTGTTTTCAATTCAAAATGCTTCTATTGTTGTCCCTTTTTGTAACTCAAGGTTAGATGATATAACCACTAAATGATTGTTGCTTTCTATTTTGTTGGAACTTTTCACCCAATTTGTAGGTAAGAAATGTTTTCTTTGACTCAAATATGATGTGATTTACTCATTGCATAAGTTTTATTGACCTTTTTACTATGTAAATGATTCGATGCGGACGAAAAATCAGTCAATATACGGCCTATTTGATTGCATTTAGCGTAAAGACTAGTGAAAAACGGGGCGTTTCTGGATTTGTGGAAAAAGGCTGAAACTAAAAACGGGGCGTTTTTGGATTTGCGGAAAAATGGCAAAACTGAAAACGG
>CAYTQG010000017.1:11984-15096 GCA_964439965.1 uncultured Proteiniphilum sp. | reverse complement strand
CGTTTTTGGATTTGTGGAAAAAGGCTGAAACTGAAAACGGGACGTTTTCAGTTTAGGGTCAAATTGGCTTGACAAAAAACGCCCCGTTTTTTGTGTTGAGTGTGAAGAAATGGTAACCAAACGTCGCGTTTTTGTCTGTAGCAGTATTAAAATTGCATAAAATCTGCCGGTAATTTTCATTTGTTGGAAAATAATCCAACAAAAACGGAGCGTCATTCACTATTTATGTGGATATTTGTTAGAAAACGGGGCGTTTTTTGCCAAGGATTTCAAAAGTGGGGGTTGAGTATGGTGTATAAAGCCCTTGGAAATGAAGTATGAAACTATTTTTAATGAGAAAAGCCCTCGGTAAAGCTTAATATATTAACATTATGGTGTATATCTGCCATGGCAAGTCTAACAGTATTGTTTTACGATTGATATAGGCCTCGGAAACAAAATCAATAATTGATTGCTTGCCAATAAGTCCCGAAGTTTTGCTAATCTAAATGTTTTGTGAGGTAAAAGTGGTTGTCAATCTATATAAATATGCTTTACAACATATAAGCTAACTTATTTCAGCGTTAAATAAGTATTAATTTTACATACATAATTAAATTTCGACTTATATACACTAGCTTTTAATCAAGTTGGTGAAATAGATACGCTTATTATTTTCCATATCAACATAAAACTTATTATTTCATGAAAAGAAGAGATTTTCTTACACGTTCGACACTTATTGGTGCTTCGATACCTATGGGTATTGGCGCTTTGCCATCACTTTCGTCTTGCTCTAATGCATCAAAAGATGCTCTGAAGTTTACAGCGGAGGATTTAAATATGTTTTCGTTTGTGGATGTTGCGCCTAATGGTAAGCCTATCAAAGCAGCTCTAGTGGGCTGTGGTGACAGGGGCACAGGTGCTGCATGTCAGTTGCTTGAGGCTGGCTCGGATATATCTATTGTGGCATTGGTAGATGTTTTTGAAGATAGAATGGCAAATTGTCGTAAAGTTTTAAGTGAACGCTTCAATAATATTGTGGACGATTCCAATTGCTATCTTGGTTTTGAAGCATATAAGGAGGTTATGACAAATAATGAAATTGATTTAGTGCTTTTGTGTACGCCTACTCATTTCAGACCAGTACAATTTAAAGCGGCAATTGAAGCAGGCAAGCACGTTTTTATGGAAAAACCATGTGCTATCGATCCTGTTGGCATACGAACTGTAGTTGCAGCATCAAAGGTGGCAACTTCTAAAGGTTTGACTGTTATTACTGGAAATCAAAGACGCCATCGTCGTGATTATTGGGAGGCTTATGTGCAAGTGCGTAATGGGATAATTGGTGAGATTGTGTCTGCAACTTCTCACTGGAATCAGGGTGCGTGGTGGAATAAGAAACATAGACCCGAGTGGAGCGATATGGAATATTGCCTCCGAAACTGGTTTAATATAAAATGGCTAAGTGGCGATCATATACTTGATCAAGGTATTCACAATATAGATATTGCCACATGGTTTATGGGAGCACTGCCCATTATGGCTACTGGATATGGTGGACGTGCCAGAAGACTTACGGGTGATATATTTGATTTCTTTAGTGTTGACTTTAAGTATGACAATAATAAACGCATGCACCATACTGCGCGACAAATTGATGGCTGTGATGGTGATGTGTCCGAACAAATATTTGGCACTAAAGGTATGGCACAGCTTAATGATCGTGGCGAGATAAAGATAGTTGACTGGGATAACAACACTTTATGGGAATATGATTACGAATCGAAGCCGGTAAACAATCCTTACAATCAGGAGCATATTCATTTGGTTGAGTCTATTCGATTAAATAAAAAAATAAATCAAGCTGAAGATTTGGCTTACTCAAATTTGGTTGCCATTCTTGGACGCGAAGCTGCCTACACTGGCAAACCAATAACGTGGAGCGAAATAATGGCATCCGATCTAAGATACGGGCCTGAAGAATATAATATGGGCGACTTGCCCGATTATCAAGAGGGGATAGTGCCAATTCCGGGAAAAGACCCCGCAGCACCAATGTAAGATGACTAACTAACATTTTTAAAAAATACTAGATATAAATTATTATGAAACGTACTTCAACACTAACGTTGTTTTTATTTTTATCGCTTGTGCTACTATTTAGCTCTAATAATAGCAGTGAGGCTAAATCAGATCGAGAATACACAGCCGATTTGGCATATAAGATAGCAGAGCCCGTGTTGCGCAATATGGCAAATGGCGAACTGAAGAAGAATATGCTGGTTGAGCTTAGCCCTACGTGGGATAATCGTAACAAAGATCTAACCTATATGGAGGCATTTGGTAGATTGATGGCTGGTATTGCACCTTGGCTTGCACTTCCAGATGATGACACTAATGAGGGAAAGCAGCGCAAACAGCTACGCGAGTGGGCTTTGAAAAGCTATTCTAATGCTGTAGATCCTGATAATCCTGATTATTTGCTATGGCGAAAGGAGGCACAACCGCTTGTTGATGCTGCTTTTATTGCCGAAAGCTTTGTGCGTGCTCCCAAGCAGTTGTGGGAACCATTGGATGAACTAACAAAGCAAAGATATATAGAAGAGTTTACAAGATTGCGCCGCGTTAATCCACCTTACAACAACTGGTTATTGTTCTCGGCAATTGTTGAGTCGTTCCTAATGTCTATTGATGCTTCCTACGATGGTTATCGAATAAGCTCAGCCTTACGAAAAATCGAAGAGTGGTACGTGGGCGACAGTTGGTATGCTGATGGAGATCATTTTTCGTTTGATTATTATGGAAGTTTTGTGATTCATCCAATGTTTGTTGAGGTACTACAATTGTGTGTAGATAAAGGGCGAATAGCTGGTAAGCCTCAACTGGATAGAGCAGTTAGAAGGCTAACGCGTCATGCTCATATTCAAGAAAGATTTATATCGCCCGAGGGTACAATACCAGTATTTGGTCGCTCTATCACTTATCGAGCTGGTGCACTACAAGTATTATCAATGGCAGCATGGCACGAAGTTTTGCCAAGCGATGTATCTGAGGCACAAGTGAGGGGAGGACTAACCGCAGTATTAAGAAATATGTTTTCCGTTGATGGCAATTTCAATGAAAAGGGATT